>JAAELZ010000038.1 GCA_024226105.1 Pseudomonadota bacterium
CAAGCCGGTATCATGCAAGTCATCGAGATTCATCAATACCCGGGGCGCCAGGTTAAACAGACTGCCGCCGCGGTCCGGCTCGAAAGTGAGCAGCCAGTTGGCTTCAAAACTTTGCTTACCCAGCAGAATAGATTGGCCTAACTGTGCTGACAACCGGGTATCGATCCAGACTTCGCCATTTGAGGGCCCCTGTTTGGGGCGCTGCTTTTCAGCATTCAAATCCCTGGCCGTTTCAAGCTGACCACGCAACGGGTAACCCGCACCGGCGGCTTTCAACTCAACCAGTTGCGGTTCATCATCGATAAAGATCGCAGTGCGCATACTGATTGTGGTTGCGACATTTAATCCCTCTGCGCCGGCTTTTTCCCTGTAGCTTTGCGCTAGCGGCGCACTCGAAGCCACAACCAGGTCGGCAGCGAGTAATTCACTGGCCTGTCGGTCAAGCAGCAAACCGATGCGCTGCGTAATCAATTGACTGGCGGTGACGATAGCAATGGTGATGATCGTCGCGATCAACATTAACCAGTAACTCTGGATGGCGGGCAACCTGCGATTCATCTCAGTTTTCAATCGGCATTTAAAAGCTCGCCAGACTCAATCTGGATATGCACATCGCCGCGTTCGGCGAGTGATTGCTCGTGGGTCACCAGCACTAGCGTGGTGCCCGTTTGATCGCGCAAGCGGAACATCAGGTCAGTAATCTGCTTTCCGGTCTTCGCATCAAGATTGCCGGTCGGTTCATCGGCAAACAGAATGGTCGGCTCAACCGCAAAAGCGCGAGCGATGGAGACACGTTGCTGCTCACCGCCCGAGAGTTGTTCAACCAGCGTATCGGCCTTGCTTTCCAGACCAACTTCCTGCAAGTGCTTACAAGCCAGCTCAAAAGCATCGGCTTTACCACCCAGTTCAATCGGTAACATGACATTTTGCAACGCCGTAGCGCCCTGCACTAGTTGAAACGATTGAAATACAAACCCGACCCGGCCGGCGCGCACCCGAGCGCGTTGCTCTTCATTTTTACTGGTTAAATCTTCACCTAACAAAATGATATCGCCGGAGCTACTTTGGTCCAGCCCGGCCATTAAACCAAGCAACGTGGTTTTACCCGAGCCGGAAGCCCCCTGAATCACCAACGCTCGTCGGTAAGGCACGTTGAGGGATATATTTTTAACGACATCGAGCGTACCATCAGTGGTATTCACCGTTTTAGTTACGTTATTCAGCGAGATGCAAAAATTACTTTCCGGCATTGTCCTAATCTTTTCGTTGCTGTTTCTGACCCTTGCTCAGGCCGGCAATTCCACACCGAGCATTCTGGTTCTCGGTGATAGCCTGAGCGCTGCGTATAATATACCGGTCGAGCAAAGCTGGCCGAATTTATTCAGCAACAATATAAGGGCGCGCTATCCGGAGACAAGGGTAACTAATGCCAGTATTAGCGGTGAAACCACTTTTGGCGGTGCCAAACGCCTGCCGCAATTGCTGGAACGCATCCAGCCCAGTCATTTAATTATCGAACTCGGCGGTAACGATGGGCTCAGGGGCTTAAAATTCAGCCAGTCCAGAGAAAACCTGAACCGCATGGTAACACTGGCTTTGGAGAACAATATTTCAGTGCTGATGATCGGGGTCGATTTGCCGCCAAACCTGGGCCCGGCATATAACCTGCGATTCCAGCAAATTTTCGAAAGCCTGTCTGAGACACATGATATCGGATATCTTGCCCATTTCCTCGACGGTGTGGCTGCCGATAAACCAGAATTTATGCAGGCCGATGGTATTCACCCCACTGCACTGGCACAACCGATACTGGCTGAGAAAGTTTTTTTGGCAATGCTTGCGATGTTGAGTAATTAGCCTGGTGTATGAGGTTTTTCACCACCAAAATTCAATTCCATTAAGCTACTAACTGGCGAGCATTGTTTTGATATATGAATCAAATCCTGCTAATAATCTTTTTGCTCAATATTGAAAGCAGTTATCTGCAAAATATCGAAAATGAAACCCAATCACCCGCAGATACCATTCAGTTTATTCTGTTAAACGGTGAAGC
>JAAELZ010000039.1 GCA_024226105.1 Pseudomonadota bacterium
ACGATCATACTTGAGCTCCGGCAGGGTTTCACCAACATGCTTCTTGAGCAATTCAACCGGCGCCTGGTTCGCGGGCGTTTCCAGCCCGCCAAATTCTACGATGCCCGCACAACGAATACGGCCGTCCATGGGCGTAATCACAAATTTCCCGGCCGTCAGCATCATCGTACAGGCCGGCATGGCCGACGGATTGACCAGCTCAATATGGTAACCCCGCTCGGATTCCCTTGGCACCCTGCCCCCCCGCTTCTCCAGCAGCATTTTCGACCAGACCCCGGCTGCGACAACCACCTTATCACATCCAATGACACCGTTCGCGGTTTTGACCCCTCTCAACGTGCCCTGCTGATGAACAATTTCTTCAACTTCACCGATAAGCAACTCACCGCCCTGCTTTGTCACGTGTGTTGCAAGATCGATCACATATCGTTCCGGATCACTTACCCGGCCATGATCACCCAGGCGGATCGCAAATTTGTTCTTGCCCGCAAACATCGGCTCGTAATCTCCAAAGACCTGGCCATCCATTTCATCCCATGCAAAGCCTTTATCGCGACGCAGCGACCAGGCAAATGCGTCTTTCTCAAACGCGGCCCGATTCTCATAAACAAACACGTAATCACTGGCATGTATCCACTTTTCAGCACCTGTGCCGTCGGCAAGTTTGCGATGCTGATCGATACTGTTTTGCAGCAAAGGGGCCAGCGCGTCGGCGACCTGCCTTGCATTCCGGGCGTTGGCGCGCAGCGTATAACGAATCAGCCAGGGCAACATTTTGGGTAAATAAGGCCAATGCACAAATAAAGGGCTGTCAGGGCGCAGCAGCATTCCGGGTGCATTTTTAATCAGGCCGGGCGAGTTAACCGGCACCACCCCGCTGGACACCAGTATCCCGCCATTGCCATAAGAGGTTCCACCCGCCGGCCCTTCTTTGTCGATGAGCACCACATCATAACCATCACGCTGCAGGTGAATCGCCGCCGATACCCCGACGATCCCGGCGCCGATGATGACGACTTTTTTTCTTTTGGAGTTTTTTGTCTGTGTCATTTAGATGTGTTTGGCTTTATGTTCCTGCACGCATGGCCTCCTCCTTTAACAAAGGGGGACTGAGGGGGATTTGAAATGCTGAAGAAAACCCGGACAATTCAACCTTTGTTTTGCCCGTGACAAATCTCCCCTGACCCCTCTTTGATAAAGAGGGGAATTATTGTGAAACCCCGGCTCCAGAATCATGCTACCCACTCACTCACCGGTGCCTCGGTATCCTGTAGCGGCTGGCTGATAATATCAACCAGGGTCGGGCCATCAAATTCAATCGCCTGCTTAAGCACGCCCGCTAATTCCGCCGGATCTTCCACCCGCCAGCTCCTGACGCCAAACGATTCTGCCACAGCCGCGTGATCGGTGCGGTTAAAATCGACACTATAGTAACGCTTTTCAAAACCGGATTTTTGCCCTGCCTTTATCCAGCCATAAACGCCATTGGAAAAAACGATAAAGGTAATGGGCAAATTGTAACGCGTCACGGTCTCAAGTTCCCCGACGGTAAAGCCAAAGCTACCATCACCCATGGCGGCAATCACCTTGGCATCCGGGCGGCCAAATTGGGCACCGATGGCCGCCGAAAGGCTATAACCCAGCGCGCCGTGCGCACGATTACTAATAAAATAGCGGCCGGCCAGCGGTGTCTGATAAAACGCCGAAAAATAGGGGCAGGGTGTTCCCGGATCGGCGACAATAATGGCATCGGGCGGCAACAGTTTATTCAGCTCAGCCACCGTGCGTTCAGGTTTGATCGGTTGATCATTGCTGGCGGCCAGAACATGGAAAGCATCAAACTTTATTTTTAAAGCGCTTGCGACCCGCCCGGCGCCACCGAAATCAACCGCCGCATTCTGCGGCTGTTCAAGTTCCCGGCACAGGCTCTCCAGCGCCAGCCTTGCATCAGATACCACCGCCACATCGGTTTTATAGTTCGCAGAGATGGCCATCGGGTCGGAGTCAATGTGCACTATTTTTGTATCGCGCGTCGGTGAGCGCCAACGCTCAGTGGTAACCGAACCCGCCCGGCAACCTATGTATACAATAAGATCGGCTTCATCAACCACCGCGCGGGTTGCCGGAACACCACCGTTAGAACCCACCACGCCGAGATGATTAGGATGACCGTCCGCCAAACTGCCCTGGCCACTGACCGTGGTGGCTACAATGAGATTGCATTTTTCTGCTATTTCCTGCAATACCGCTTCCGCGCCCGCGAGCACGATGCCACCGCCACAAATGATCACCGGCCTGGACGAAGCAAGCAGTGCTTTCACGGCCAATTTAACGGATTGCGGATCCGGCCCGCTACGCCAGGCGGGGTAATGAGTGAATTCGGGCTGAGCCCAGATTTCTGCTTCATCAACCGGTGCTTTTTGTACATCAAAAGGCAGCCCTAAATGCGTCGCACCCGGTGTACCGGTAGTCATGGCGCGAAATGCACCGCGCACCATGTTCGGCAATCTTTGCGCCAGATCAATCAGGCCGTTGTATTTTGTCAACGGACGAAACAGGCTCTCCTGATCAAGCTCTGTTAGCGGGTAGCGCCCGCGCGAAGTCATCGCCACATCTGAGGTAATCGACAAAATCGGTATGCAGGATTCATTGGCTTCGACCACACCCGGCAGAATATAGGTTGCCCCGCCCCCGCTCGGCCCTTCGCAAACACCCACCCTCCCGGTCACCCGGGCATAACCATCGGCCATGTACGCGGCACAACGCTCATCGCGGGTCAGGATATGTGACATGCCGTGATCAAGGCGATGCAAGGCATCATAAAACGGCAGGGTAGTATCCCCGCAGAGACCAAAAATGTGCTTTACACCGTGCGCCTGCAACATATGCACCATTGCTTCGGCACCGCTTATTGTTGAATTCTGTTGATCAGCCATCTCAAAATTATTACTAATCCATAATTATTGTATATAGTATTGTATACAATTAATCACAAATCAAGTGGCAAGATGCCTGACACACACAATTGTGAGGCCAATTTGTAATTATTAAGTTGATTGAATTCAATTATTGTATACAATGTATCGCAATCAAGCTTCCATTGAACCTCAGCATTATGGGCCAAACCAGGGCTAAAAAAACCAATCGAGCCGAGCACCTTTATCAGGTCGTTAAAGATATGGCGATTGCGTTCGAGTTCAAACCCGGTGAACGCATCAATGAGGTGTCTCTCGCCGCGAGCTTAGAGGCCAGCAGAACACCACTGCGAGAAGCACTGAACCGGCTGGTTTCGGAAGGTTTTCTGACCTCAAAGCGGGGGCGCGGGTTTTTCTGTCGCGACCTCAAACCACGAGAAATTTTTGAACTGTACCAGTTCCGCGCGATCCTCGAATCGGCTGCCGTCCGCTTGACCTGCGAGCTGGCAACGGAAGAAGAAGTCCGGCAGCTGGAGCTATTCCTGGCCGACACCGGGCCCGCTGAAAACGGGCGCAGCAGTGAACAACTGGTCGATCTGGATGAACATTTTCATTGTCAGATCATGAAGCTGGGGCGCAATACCGAGATGCAACGCACGCTTGAGAACATCAATGCGCGGATTCGATATTTTCGCTGGGTGGATATGGATTCAAAACGCGAAACCACCCAGGGGGAACATAAAAAAATAGTCGAGGCGATACTGGCACGCGATACCGGGCTGGCTATGTCACGAATGAACAAACATATCCAAAGGCGCCTTGACCAGATTACGGATGCGGTTAAGGAAAGCTACTCCCGAATATATGTGGGGAAGTGCTGATCAAATCATGAGCTTACATCTCGCACCTCAAAATCCTGCTCTCGGCGTTATAAATCTTCGCAATAGCCGTGCTATTACGTTCAATTTATGCCTTGATAGCAGAATTTTCAGCCACCATCTGCTTCGCACAGATCTAATCAGCACTTCCCTGGCAAGCTCACTGGACGATAACCATGAATGAAACTAACTCAATCGCCCGGGGCGGTAAAACGGTTTATGGCGCATCGGTGGGCATATTAATGCTCGAAACCCGTTTTCCCAGGATACCGGGAGATATCGGCAACGCGGCCACCTGGCCGTTTCCGGTTTTATATAAAGTGGTTCGAGGCGCCACTCCGGATAAAGTTGTGCGCCAGGGCGCCAGGGGCTTACTGGACCACTTCATCAGCGCCGCGAAAGAACTGGTGGCGGATGGCGCAGACGGCATTACCACCAACTGTGGGTTCCTGACCCTGTTTCAGGATGAACTGGCCACCGCGGTAGATGTGCCGGTAGCCACATCCTCTTTGTTACAGGTGCCCCTGATACAAAAACTATTACCACCCGGTAAAAAAGTAGCTGTCCTCACCATTTCAAAATCCACCCTGACTGAAAAACACCTTTTGGCAGCCGGCGTTCCTTTAGGCACCGCTATCATGGGCACCGACCAGGGGCAGGAATTTACCCGCGCAATACTGGACGATGAAATGGAGCTGAATATCAGCAAGGCAAGAAGCGACCTGCTTGATGCCGGTCAGCAATTGATGCAATCACACCCGGATACCGGTGCGGTTGTACTGGAATGCACCAATATGGTGCCTTACGCGGCCGACCTACGCACTGCCCTGGGAGTGCCGGTTTATAGTATTTACAGCTTCGTGAGCTGGTTTCAGGCCGGCCTGCTTCCGCGTCGTTTTTGAATTAAGCCTCCTCCTCATACTCAAAAGTCATTACGAGCAAAGCATGGCATAACGGGAGTTCGAAGAGGGCTGCAGGGCTTCACTACTTAGCCGGGAAGCTCGATCAGTGCGACCGCATAAAATGAATACAGGCCCAGTAAAAATGGACCCATCGCGAGCAAGCTCAGCCAGCTTGTGTTCAATTTATGCGCATACATCACGGTCAGGGTACCCAGCATGGGCAGGAATACCAGCAAATACCGCCCCTGGGTTTGAAAGCTCTGCTCCCAGTTATTTATAATCGCGGCCATGGTAAGGCCGGCCATCGCGGCGAGCACCGAAAGTACGGACATTCGAGCCATGCCATCACCCCTGATAAAAACCAGCATGATTACGTATAGAAAAAATAAAACAATGGATGCACTTGCCAGAATGTAATGGCGATCCGGGCTTAAGTACTGCGTGTAACCATAAGCCCCAAGGGCGGTATAAAACGTGCGCCTGGCCCAATCCATTTCAACAAGCATTTTCTCCAGGCTCACACCCCGCTCACGTAGGCGCAGGGTTACATCCAGTTCATCCAGGGGAGTAGAAGGCTTAAAGCGCTTTTTCGCGGTGATTTCCTGACAATCGGCAACCTTTTGCGCTGTGGCAAAATCATTCACCGCGTGCCGTGATGCCTCCCAGCTTAAAAACAGGGAGGTGCCCAACACCAGCGCCAGAATAACTGGCAATGTGTGTTGCATGTCCGGCAGCCGCCGATTGAGCAGCCACCAGGACGCACCCAGCATCAACAATAGAATCGGGTAAAACATGAAATTCAATTTAACCCAGTACTGCATCGCAACAATCAGGCTGATACCCAATACCCAAAATACCGTTCCCGGCGGGCGTTCACCATTGAGTAATTGACGCAACATACTCTGCGGCACGAAAAGCTGATAGGCTGCGAGCGCCACGGCAAAAAGCGAAAGTGCATCCGAGTTATAGTAAGCGAACAGGTACCATGCTTGCGGGGTCAGCAACAACGGTAAAAACAAATACCGCGCGCGCACCTGGCGAAAAGCCAGCAAGGCAAGAATGAACAGTAACGCAGCATTAAAATACCGCAGCTTGAGGTAGTCAGGTCCGGGAATAAATTCAATCAGCTGCAGGTAACGCCCGCCAACATAATAGGCGATTTCACGTTTATCCAGACGCGAAATACCATAATCGGAGTAGGTATATCGCGCCTCCTGTGAGCAGACCTCGGGCGGCACATAATGATTTGCATAATACTGAGCATCATAAATATGTACGAATTCATCCGGGTGTGAATTCGGGCTGGAGACCGTCGCAATGGCCAACGCTGAACCGGCCGCCAGTAAAAGGCCCGCCGGCACCCAGCGCAAATTCTCGAATAACCAGGGTAGCCTGTAAACCAGGCTCAACAGTAACAGCGCCAGCAACACCGATTGCGCGACAATCAGACCCGGTTCGGGTTGCGCGCCTGCTTTCGGGAAATCCATTTGAAATTGAGCATTGCTACCTGTTGACTCAAAAGCAAGGCCCGATTTACGGCTCAGGTTTCCGATATCCTCGTTTTCCCGCAGCAGCGAAAACGCTTCAGGGCTATCGAAGATAACGGCCTCTGAATGGAGTGAATGAAAACTAATTTCAGCTATTTTCGTTCTTATGCCTTTAAGGAAGCCCGGATCAATTCGCAGCTGCTCAATTCGCGACAACGCAATGGGCATCGGTAAAATATGGTGGTTTTTATACTGACCGACATACAGGGTCGCGGTTTTACTTTCTGACCAGGAAGGATCTTCTGCGGTGGTCCAGTAAACCGTTATATAGGTTGAATGGTTGTTGCTGACATCGATGCGCATAAAAGAGTATGCCGCGAGTTTTTGCAACATAAAAAAACTCAGTGCAAACAGTGCGGCAAACACCAGCCAATAACGCGTTTTACCGGCGAACCAATGCATGATCGGATTATTCCTGTGCGGGCGCCTGAACAGCAGAAGAATCGGTCCTGCGTCGAAACATCAACACGATGCCGCCCACCACACCTTGCGCGAGGATCATGCCAAAGGAGACAAAGGAAAAGGCCAGCGCCAGTTCCGGTGCGACACCATAAAGCCCGAAAAAGAAAACGAACACCGATTCACGCAAACCGATGCCATTGATTGAAATGGGTGCTGTCATAATCAGGAAGGACAGAGGAATGATGATAAACATCGCCACCACAGGCACCTCGATTTGCAATGCTCTGGCGATGATCAGGCAGTGAATCACAGCATTAATCTGAAGTAGCAAAGACAGGCCAACCGCCTTGAGCAACACATCTGAGCGCCCTTCAAATAACTGGAAACCATAATAAAGCTTGCCCATGATGCCGTGGATGATTTTCATCGGCGGGCTACTGCCCCCGGTCAACCGCATCAATACCTTGCCGCCAGAGCCGAATACGATCCAGGATAAAGCCAGAATACCTAACATGGCACCCGCCAGGAACAGGCGCAACAGCGGGATTTGTTCGGCCACTTCGACGGCAAACAGCGAAACCATAAACGCCAATAAAATCAACGCCGAAAGCCCGACAACACGATCAATGAAAACCACGGCAACGGCCCGCGATTTCCCGGCGCCCAGGCGAAAGCTGTCGTACATACGATACGCATCCCCGCCTATTGTCGATGGCAGGAAGTTATTGAATAGTATGGCAATCGAGAATGACTGTACCAGCGTCAGCAATCGGGCCGGAACCCCTAAAGCCGCCAACAGTATCTGCCAACGCCTGGCCGCCAGGAAATAGCCGATAAAAAACATCAAAAAAGCCAACATCAGCAAGGCATAGTTCGCCGTTTGGATGGTGTGCCATATTTGCCCAAGGTCAGCACGGCTCAATAACCAGCTTATCAGCCCGATCGAAACCAGCACTTTAAAAGCAACCAGCGCGAATGCCTTCATGGGCGTGTGCCGATCACTTTTGCCGGCACGCCGCCGACAATACTATAAGGAGCAACATCTTTGGTCACCACAGCACCCGCACCGATGATCGAGCCTTCGCCAATCGTGACATTGTCGAGTATTTTTACCCCGGCACCGATCCAGACATCATCCCCTATTTCAATCGGGCCTTTAGAATACGCGCCCTGATCCTTCATCGGGATTCCATTTCGATCCATCGGATAACGACCGCCACCGATATAACACTGGCCCGCAATCAACACATTTCTGCCGATTCGTAAATCATCGACCGCGGAAATGTAACACTGCACGCCAATAGAGCAATAATCGCCGATCTGAATATTGCCACACTTGGATTGAATATAGGTACAGCGCGAAACAATCACACCCTCACCGATGTGAAACCCGTTCTCATCACAGCCGCGCGCGCACAGCATACAATCGCCATCAACCGCGGTTTTGTCACCAATGTGCATTTTGTAGGCGTGCCGCAAAGAGATGTTGGTCCCCCACTGAACCCCCCGCCCCATGCTGGCAAAAAGCGTGCGATAGGTTTTGCTGCGAAACAGCAGGCCCGCACCGCCGGGAAAGATTCCGAACAGGCTGGTTATCAGCTCATATTTGAGCAAGGCACCCCAGCTGTCGAGGCCGACAAAAAACGCTCTATACTGAGCAAGCATGGATTGCGGTTCGCCTTCGCCGCCTTTGCTGAAACCTACATGCTTCTGGCTCGCGCCGCTGGCGCTTTGTTGTTGCTTATTATTTACTGAAGACATTATAAATAGTCTTAATTATGATGACTGCCCGAATCATTCAGGGCACAAATTATTGAAGGTATTACAAAACTCCCCTCTTTTGCTAAAGAGGGGTTGGGGGAGATTTGAAAACTACCTGCCAAATTTGGCGAATAACTTCTTGTCAAACTTCAAAATCCCCCTCAATCCCCCTTTGTCAAAGGGGGAAGCGTTCATTCCCGGATTTTTATCAGTTGGCCTAAGCCAAAGCGCAGGAAGTGGAATTATACCACCCTGATCGTTTAACGGGTTCTTTTCCGCAATCCCTGCCACACCCAAAAAAGGATAATAAAACCGCTTATAGTTCTCTCCATATTGGGTATATAATGGCCGGCCACTAAAATTGCGAGGAGAAACAAAATGAACAAAAAGCTTTGCTCCGCTTTACTTGCGGTAATGATCGCCGCGCCAACCGGCGTAATGGCGAAAACCCTGGTCTATTGCTCGGAAGGTTCCCCTGAAGGCTTTGACGCTGCTTTGTATACTGCGGGCACCACCTTTGATGCCAGTTCACGCACGATCTATAACAAGCTGGTTGAGTTTGATCGCGGCACCACTACCATTGTACCCGGCCTGGCAGAAAGCTGGTCGGTATCCGACGATGGCCTGGAGTACACCTTCAATTTGCGCAAAGGCGTTAAATTCCAGACCACTGAGTTCTTTACCCCGTCACGCGATTTTAATGCGGACGACGTGGTATTTTCATTCGCACGCCAGCTGAACAAGGATCACGAATGGCATCAATACACCGCCGGTACGTCCTGGGAATATTTTAACGGCATGTCAATGCCGGATTTACTCACCGACATCGTAAAAGTAGACGATAGCACGGTGATGCTGAAACTGGCGCGCCCCGAGGCACCGATGATTGCTAACCTGGGCATGGATTTTGCCTCTGTTCTTTCCAAAGAATACGCTGACCAGCTCGCAGCTGCCGGCAATAAGGAAGACCTGAACCAGAAACCCATCGGAACCGGCCCGTTTAAATTCCAGGCCTACCAGAAAGATGCGGTTATCCGCTATCAGGCGCACGAAGATTACTGGGCAGGTAAGGCAGCCATCGACAACCTGATTTTTGCCATTACCACGGAGCCTGCGGTTCGGCACCAGAAACTGCTGGCCGGTGAGTGTCATTTCAACCCTTATCCGCAACCCGCAGATTTACAGGCTATCGGCAGTGATGCCAGCCTCAACCTGATGCAACAGGAAGGCCTGAACGTGGGTTATCTTGCCTACAATACAACGGTAGCGCCTTTTGATAACGCGAATGTACGTAAAGCGTTAAACATGGCGATTAACAAGCAGGCAATTCTCGATGCGGTATTCCAGGGCGCGGGTAAAGCGGCCAAGAACCCCATTCCACCAACTATCTGGTCTTACAACGATGCCATCGTTGACGACCCATACGACCCTGTTGCAGCGCGTAAAATGCTGGAAGATGCGGGCGTTAAGGATCTCAGCATGGAAATCTGGGCGATGCCGGTACAACGGCCCTACAACCCCGATGCACGCCGTATGGCTGAAGTCATGCAGGCAGACTTTAAAGAAGTTGGCGTCAACGTAGAAATCGTTTCCTATGAGTGGGGCGAGTACCTCAAACGTTCAAAAGATCTGGATCGTAAAGGTGCGGTACTGCTGGGCTGGACGGGTGACAACGGTGATCCGGATAACTTCCTCGCAGTGCTGTTGGGCTGTGATGCGGTGGGTGGTTCCAACCGCGCACAATGGTGCCATCAACCCTTTGAAGACCTGATCCAGCAAGCCAAGACGGAATCAGACCCGGCCAAACGTACCGCGCTGTATGAGCAGGCACAGGTGGTCTTTAAGGAGCAGGCTCCGTGGGCAACCATTGCACACTCGGTGGTTTCCAAAGCCATGCGTAAAGAAGTCACGGGATACAAGATTGACCCCTTCGGTGGCCACGTATTCTATGGCGTTGATATTGCTGAATAAGCAATTTCATTTTTAAGCCACGAACTTTGTAAAAACACCCCTCTATTGTAAAGAGGGGTTGGGGGAGATTTGAGAGATTCCGAAGAAAGACATCAACTTTCAGAATAAGATTCACCCACTCCAAATCCCCCTCTATCCCCCTTTCAAAAGGGGGAGGTTTTATTCCTCATTAATCAGATGATTAATTTTCCCGTCTAAATGTTTAGCTTTTTACTGCGGCGTATTGGCCTGTTGATCCCGACCTTTATCGGCGTCACCATTGCCTCCTTTGCGTTTATTCGCCTGTTGCCCGGCGACCCCGTGCTGTTAATGGCCGGTGAACGCGGTTTAACACCCGAACGCCACGCAGAGTTACTTAAGCAGTTCGGTTTTGACCGGCCCATGTATCAACAATACTGGGATTACCTGACGGGCATCTTTCACGGAGACCTGGGCACCTCTCTGATCACCAAAAAGCCCGTATTTGAAGAATTTTTTACCCTGTTTCCAGCGACGCTGGAACTCTCGGTCTGCGCCATTATATTTGCCATCGCACTGGGCATCCCGGCGGGCATCATCGCGGCCGTCAAACGCGGAACCGTAGTGGACCACACGGTGATGGGCACCGCACTGGTCGGGTTCTCCATGCCGATATTCTGGTGGGGCCTGCTGATGATTGTCTTTTTCTCCGGCATACTCGGCTGGACACCCGTCTCCGGGCGTATTTCACTGCTTTACTATTTTGATCAATCTACCGGCTTCATGCTTATCGACAGCCTGAGGTCGGGTCAGGAGGGCGCCTTTCAGTCAGCGCTTTCGCACCTGATATTACCCACCATCGTGCTCGGCACCATCCCGCTTGCGGTAATCGCGCGCCAGACCCGCTCGGCGATGCTTGAAGTACTCAGTGAGGATTATGTGCGCACCGCACGCGCCAAAGGCTTGAGCAATGTTCGGGTGGTCGGGGTTCATGCCCTGAGAAATGCACTGATCCCGGTCATCACCACCATCGGCCTGCAAGTTGGCGTCCTGCTGGCGGGTGCGATCCTGACCGAAACCATTTTTTCATGGCCGGGCATCGGTAAATGGATGGTGG
>JAAELZ010000040.1 GCA_024226105.1 Pseudomonadota bacterium
CCATTTTTTTCCGGTTCGAGCAGGTCTTCACGCTGTATACCAAGCGCTAGAACCGACGGGCTGGCAATAAATATAGAAGAATAAGTTCCCACAATTACCCCGATTAGCAGTGCGATTGAAAAGCCGTGCAGCGCTTCACCACCGAAAAAGAACAGGGTTAGTACCACGAATAATGTGGTCAGTGAAGTTAATATGGTTCGTGGCAGGGTATCGTTGATCGCTGCGTTGATCACATCAAAACGATCGCCTTTACGCATTTTGCGAAAATTTTCACGAATCCGGTCGAAGACCACGATGGTATCGTTCAGGGAATAACCAATTACCGCCAGTACTGCGGCCAGCACCGACAGGGAAAAATCGAACTGAAACACAGCGAAGGCACCGAGCGTGATAAGTACATCATGCACCAGCGCGACCACCGAGCCGATCGAAAACTGCCACTTAAAACGAAACGTGACATAAATAAGGATACCGATCAGGGCATAAATCATCGCCAGGCCACCCTGGTTTGCCAGTTCATCACCTACCTGTGGCCCTACAAATTCAACACGGCGCATCTGCACCTTGCAAGCGGTGGTTTGCCCCTGGGAAATACATTGCTGAACCGTATCCAGACCTTCAATATTGGCCGCCAGGGTTTCACCGCTATCTTTTCGCAGGGTTTGCATTATTTCACCACTGATGCCCGCTGCATTCTCGCGTTCCGCCACCGGCAGGCGGATCATTACGTCTTTAGCGGTACCAAAATGTTGCACAATCGCATCGTTTATTCCCGCTTCGTTCAAAGCTTTACGCACCGTATCCACTTCTACCGCTTCGCTATAGCCCACTTCAACCAGTGTGCCGCCGGTAAAATCAATACCGAAATTGAGGCTACGTGTGGCCAGGGCAGCAATACTGATCAGCATCAGTACAACAGACAAAACCAGCGCCAGCTTGCGCAATGAGAGAAAATCGATATGAGTTTTTTTGTTTAATAACTGCATGTGTCCTGTCCCGAATTAAATTGCGATTTTGTCGACTCTTCGCCGGCCATAAATCAGGTAAATAATGCCGCGACTCACGACAATCGCAGTAAACATGGAAGTAAGAATACCAATGCTCAGGGTAACCGCAAAACCCTTGATCGGGCCGGTACCAAAGGCAAATAAAACAACCGCCGCTATCAACGTAGTGACGTTGGCATCCAGAATGGTTGAAAAAGCCCGCGCATACCCCTGATCAATACTTTTTTGCGCGGATACACCGTTACGCAGCTCTTCACGAATACGTTCAAATATAAGGACGTTGGCATCTACCGCCATCCCTACGGTAAGCACAATACCCGCGACCCCCGGCAATGATAAGGTGGCCTGCAACATCGACAACACGGCCACCAGCAATACCAGGTTCAATACCAGCGCGACATTGGCGACAAGGCCGAATACCCGGTAATAAACCACCATAAACACGAGCACCAGCGCCAGGCCGATCATGACAGATTTGAATCCCTGCGCGATGTTGTCTTTACCGAGACTTGGGCCAATGGTGCGTTCTTCGATGATCTCAACCGGTGCCGCGAGGGCGCCCGCGCGTAGCATCAACGACAAATCGCGCGCTTCATTAATGCCGTCCAGGCCGGAGATCTGAAAACGTTTGCCCAGTTGATCTCGAATCACCGGCGCGGTGATAACTTCCTGAATTTTGTGTGTCAAACGCTCAGGTTCTCCCTGTTCATTCAGTATTACGCTGCCGTTCTCATCTTTACGGGTCTCGGTAACCGTTTCAAGGTATACCACCGCCATACGGTTGCCGATATTGTCGCCGGTCACACGCTGATTGGTGCGCGCACCCTTGGCGTCCAGTGTGATATTAACAATCGGGCCACCGTTTTCAGTATCGATGCTGGCCTGGGCATCAACGATATTGTCGCCCGAATAGATGAGTTCGTCTTTGAGCAGGATGGAACGCCCGTCCCGGTGCTGGTACAAACTTGACCCCGGTGGCGCAACACCGCTGGAAATCGCGCTGCTATTGCGCTTTTCGTCCACCATACGCATTTCCAGCGTCGCAGCCCGGCCAAGAATGAGCTTGGCACGCGCCGGATCCTGTACACCCGGCAACTGGATAACGATACGATTGTCTCCCTGCTGCTGTACGATGGGTTCTGCCACGCCCAGTTGATCAATACGATTACGTAGCGCGATCATATTCTGGTCAATCGCAAACTTTTTGATGTTCTCTACCTCAGCCGGCTTGATCTCAACCAGGAACTGGCTAGTCTGTCCTTCAATGCTAAGCGCGTTTAGCTCGTTCAAGTTTTTAGCAATGACGCGCCGCGCCTGATCAAGCTGGCCTGCCTGTCGCAAAACGACCTCAATCTGCCCGGCAGTATTGGCTTTGACACTTTTATAGCGCACCCCTGATTTACGCAATTCGGTTTTAATATCCAGCAGGGCACGCGCACGCGCTTTATCTACCGCACTTTGAATATCTACTTCAAGCAGAAAATGCACTCCGCCACGCAAATCCAGGCCCAGGTTCATCGGCGACAGACCCATACCCGTTAACCATTGGGGTGCCGCTGACAGCAAAGTTAACGCGATAGTGTGTTCTTTTCCAAATTCCTTATTAAGAACCTCACGCGCGCGCAACTGTGTGTCATTATCGGCAAACTGCACGTCGACGCTGTTATCCACGTAATGTATACCGGTGGCGACAATATCATTTTCCTGCAATACTTTTTCTATATCCCCGGTCAGGCTGCGCTCAATACTCAAACCCCGCGCACCACGCATCTGAATCCCGGGGTCGTCACCGTATAAATTAGGGAAGGCATAAAGAATACCCATCGCACATACGACAAGAATGAGAATATATTTCCAGAGAGGATAACGAGTCATAACAATAAAACGTAAAAAGCAGCGCTGACAAACTAGCTGACGCTGATTGAATTTAGAATCAGAATAAAAAAAACAGGTTTTTGATTTTTCTGCTTGAAGTTAATACCGTTCGTAAGGTCTCAGATTGCGCTTGCCAGAAAAGAGTAATCATGGTGTCAGTTCAAGGCAAAAAATGCGAGCTTACACGTGTAAGTGAACATTTTTTAACGCCGAAATGGCTTGTTTCAAGCGTGAGGTGAGGCGTTACGCAGATTTCAGGGTGCCCTTGGGTAATACCTGGGCGACCGCAGCAGCCTGCATTTTGACTTCCATGCCTTCACCCAACTGGACGGAGATATAGTTGTCACCTACTTTGACAACCTTTCCCAGGAAACCGCCGTTGGTCAAAACTTCATCACCTTTGCCAATGTTCGAGACCATCTCTTTATGCTCTTTGGTACGCTTTTGCTGGGGGCGTATGAGCAGAAAATAAAACACCACAAAAATCAGTATCATGGGCAACAGGCTCATCAGCGTGCTACCGGATCCACCCGCTGCCTGGGCGTATGCATTTGAAATCAGAAAATCCATCGGAATAAAACCTTATTAACGTTAGAAAATTATTAAAGAATACCCGCATCAAACCGGCCGGGCAAAGCGCGCCAATTATGCCACAGGCGTGCGTCGAAAAATTAGATTATTAGTGGCGATTAAATGACTGCTGTTTTTAACCACGAAAGACACGAAATAAAAGCTTTAATGGAACCGCATCTGGTTTCGGATCCGTCATCCTCGCGAAAGCGGGGATCCATCGAACGAAAACCATTGGATTCCCGCTTTCGCGGGAATGACAGCTTGGAGCAGTCGCGTTTTGGCTACAATCTTTTCGTGTCTTTCGTGGTAAATGCTTTCCTGTACTACTTAAGGCACCAGTGCCGGCAAATTCAGCCCGCTGGTCTCGTCGATGCCCATCATTATGTTCATATTCTGAATTGCCTGACCGGCAGCACCTTTGACCACATTGTCTTCCACCGACAAAACTAAGGCCTGATTGCTCTCTTTCAAGTGATATACGGCAATGCGACACATATTGGTACCACGCACACTACGGGTATCCGGATGAGAACCCGCCGGCATCACGTCAACGAAAGGTTCATCCTGATAGGCCTGCTCAAACAGGGTTTGCAAATCTACGTCGTTACGTTTTAATCTGGCATACAAAGTAGCATGAATGCCGCGAATCATCGGCATTAGATGCGGCACGAACACCAGGTTCAGGGGTTCCGTGGTCATTTCCTGTAAGCCCTGCCTGATTTCAGGCTGATGCCGGTGTCCGGAGGCAGCATAGGCTTTGACGGATTCGCTGACTTCAGTGAACAGACTGCCGATCGCGGCTTTTTTGCCGGCACCCGACACCCCGGATTTACAATCTGCGATAAGCGAATCGGTTTCGATCAAATCGTTACGCAATAAGGGCATATAACCCAGTTGTACCGCGGTCGGGTAACAACCCGGATTCGCCACCAGTGTTGCTTCACGAAGCTGTTCGCGATTAAATTCAGGCAAACCGTATACCGCCTTTTCCAGTAAATGCGGGCAGGCGTGCTCCATGCCATACCATTTGGACCAGGTCGCCACCTCATTGATACGAAAATCAGCCGAAAAATCGATAAGCTTTATACCCTTTTCGTACAGTGCCTCAGCATATTTCATCGCCACGCCGTTGGGAGTCGCGGCAAACACCACATCGCACTCATCAAACAGGGTCGGCGTCGGAGCCTGATAGGCGAGATCATAAAAGCCCCGCAAACTCGGATATAAATCACTTACCGCTCTACCATCTTCACTGCGCGAGGTAATGCACAGCACATTCGCGGCCGGGTGTGCCGCAAGCAGCCTGAGTAATTCAACACCGGTATAACCCGTGCCGCCGATGATGCCAATATTGATTTTTTTCATTTCCTGAATTGATAAACGTCTTAATTGAACCTAGTTTATCGCATCACCACTTGAGAAATAAACACCCTGCCCCATAAACAGCGACATGATTATAAAAGCCATCCGTAAGGGCCTCGGCCACCTTATTATTCTGGGCGATTACCTGAGCCGCCCTAAAGCAATCGAACGCCATGCAGAAGATCAGGCCCGAGTTGATAAATCGATCAACCACATGTCGGTATATCAGTTTTACGCCTGCCCCTTCTGTATCAAAACGCGCCGCGCAATACGCAAACTCAGTTTACCCATGGAGTACCGGAATGCTCAGGCTCCGGGCCAGTTTCGGGACGACCTCGAAGAACAGGGCGGCAAAATCAAGGTTCCCTGCCTTCGCATCGAAGAAAATGGAGAGGATCGCTGGTTGTATGAATCAAACGATATTATTGCCTATCTTGAACGACGTTTTGGTGCGGTAGCTTAGCTTCTGGACCAGCTCCTGATTCGAGCGAGTTTTAAGACACGACAAAAACCTCTCCCTTTACCAAAGGGGGACTGAGGGGGATTTTCAAGAGTGCCCGGTATCCCGATACCTTTATGCCTCAAGAAACTCCGCTAATCTCCCCTAACCCCTCTTTGACAAAGAGGGGAACATAGGAACCGGGGCGTGAAGTCCCGCTTCCAGCTGCGGTTTCAATCGGTCGTTGTAATATCTACTATTTACAACTTAATATCGCTAATATGCTTGACATTCAAGCGTAAAACCACGATATTCGCGCGCCTGTAATTTTAGTACTGAATTTTAGAGGATTTACCTTGGCTAACTCACCACAAACACGCAAAAGAGC
>JAAELZ010000041.1 GCA_024226105.1 Pseudomonadota bacterium
AAGCGGATCGTTTTGAGAAAGAACCGCTATGTTATAAGGGGCGCGTTCAGGAAATCTACCGGGAACGTGCCGCTGCGGAGCCTGAGCGTATTTTGCCTATAGATGCCTCGCGTGATATTGAAGGCGTTTCGCGCCAGGTGCGCAAAAAAATGCAGGCCTATATTGATAGCGTGGGCTTGCCAGTATGAACTACGATTGGCTGGCTTCAGCCCGCACTCAATTTTCGCGCCTGAGTGCACACACACCGCACGCTTTACTTATTCAAGGTGGGCCCGGGTTGGGCAAACATGTGCTGGCCAGAGAAATAGTGGCCAGCCTTTTGTGTGACCAGCCTTTGGACAGAGAGGGAGTGCATTGCGCCTGTGGCAGTTGTAAAAACTGCATTATGTTTGAATCCGGGAATCATCCGGATTTTCATTATATTAGCAGTGAACGCTTTGTTGAGTCCGGTGATTCGCCACATCTGGCGTATACCGAACGTTACCTCGAAGCACCTGAAAAACGTGGTAAACGTAAACCACGCAAAATAATTTCAGTCGATCAAATTCGCTCGCTGATTGAAAATTTCTGCCTTTGCAACCATAGCGCACCGAATAAGGTGGCGTTGATAGAACCGGCAGATGCGATGAATATAAATGCAGCAAACGCATTGCTAAAATTACTGGAAGAACCCAACCCTGATGCTGTTTTGATTCTGGTTTGTAACGATATCAGCCGCCTGCCGATGACCATACGCAGCCGTTGTATCAGCCTGAGTGTTGATCCGCCGGGGTTTGATCAGGCGGTGTCATGGTTGCAATCTCAGGGTCTGAACGAAAACACCGCACAAAAGGCATTGGCCATTTGTGGTGGTGCACCCCTGATTGCGCTGGCATACACTCGTTCTGAGGAAGTAAGCAATTTCGAAGCCCTGTTAGAAGCCCTGGCTGCAAATCTGAATGAGGGTGTAGGGCCGGTTGAAACGAGAGAAACTCTGGTCAAGTTGCAATCGCTTGATACACTTTTATCCTGGATACAGATGGTTGTTAAGTGGTTAATAAGTGCTGTGCAGGATAGCGCCCGTTCCGGCCCTGCGCCCTGGCAGGCTTATAAGCA
>JAAELZ010000042.1 GCA_024226105.1 Pseudomonadota bacterium
CCAATGGCGGGCTTAAAGAAATGTCATGTCGCGTAGCGATGTTGCGTATGCAGGAGGATGGACTGATCCAGTTGCCGGCTCCCAGATGTAAACGTCCTGAGAGTCGCATTATATTCACCGTCAATACGGCGCCGGAAGCAAAAATTGAACTACCCGCACACTGCCTGACACCTTTACGATTATGCCCAGTCGCGAATCGAACACAGTCGCGTCTGTGGAATGAATACATCCACCGTTACCACTACCTGGGACATAAAGCTCTTCCAGGTGCTCAGCTGCGGTACTTTGTCATGAGCGCAAACCGCACCCTCTCCCTGTTGGGTTTTAGCGCCAGCGCATGGCAAGTGGCCGCACGGGACAACCATATTGGCTGGTGCCATAATCAACGAAAGAAGAATCTGCATCTCGTTGTAAACAATTCCAGATTTTTGATTTTACCATGGATAAAATCAAAAAATCTCGCGTCAATGATACTGGCAATAACCGCCCGTCAGTTACCATCACAATGGGAAGAGCGCTATCATTACAAGCCTGTTTTGCTAGAAACGTTTGTGGAAAAATATCGATTCAAAGGAACGTGTTATCAGGCAGCAAATTGGGTTTATGTAGGTAAAACAAAAGGGCGTGGAAAACTGGGACCGGCAGGAAAGCAAAG
>JAAELZ010000043.1 GCA_024226105.1 Pseudomonadota bacterium
GAATCAAATATGTTGAACAACAATGCTTCGTGGCATTGCCTGCGAGCAAAATAATACCATAGATGATTTGCGTCATAAGTTGCCAATTAATCCACCGGTACGATCTTCTGTTCGATGTTCTATCGCAGCTTAATTTGATGGCTGGCAAATCCGCTTAGCTCTTGATTGGGGCTGTTTTGAGGCTTAGTGGTCCGCTCTTGAACGAATCGCCTCGGGGTCCCAGACCGGGTCGCCAATAACCACCGCTTTGCGTTGCTCGCCCAGTAGCTCGACCCGTAACTGTGTCCCGACCTGTGCATATTTCGGCTCTATGTAGGCAAACCCCAGGCTTTTTCGGGTGGCATGACCATACCCCCCCGAGGTGGTCACGCCGACAGGAATGCCATCGGCAAACACGGGCTCGCCTCCCGCGATATCACAATCCTCCGAGTCCACTTCGAGGTATACAATTTGTTCGGAAATATCACTTTCCAGTACCGCTAACGTGGCGTCTTTACCCGTGAAATATTCTTTCTTCCCGGCAAAAAACCGCATCAGGCCTGCTTCGACCATGGTAATTTCATTGGTCAGTTCGCTGCCCCAGCCTTTGTAGGCTTTTTCCATACGCATCGAGTTGACCGCGTAGGTGCCGAAGTTGGCGATGCCAAACTCCTGCCCGGCTGCCCAGAGCGCATCGTATACAGTCAGCATATCAGCCATCGGTACGTGTAACTCCCAGCCCAGTTCGCCGACATAATTTACTCGCAGGGCGCGCACATGGATACCGGCAACAGAAATCTCCTGACCGCTCAACCAGCGAAAATTTGCATTGCCCAGGTCGGTATCAGTCAACTGTGTCAGCACTTCGCGTGAACGCGGTCCTGCCAGTACCAATACACCATACTCATCGCTGATATTTTTTACCTGAACCTCTTCGCCATCCAGGATACCCTGGTTCAGGGTATCAAGATCCCGGTCTTCAGCGACTGCGCCGGACAGGACATAATAGTGCTCGTCACCTAGCCGGGTAATTGTCGATTCACCACTGATACGCCCGGTCGGGGACAGGTAGTGTGTCAGGCTGATACCGCCTGGACGTGGTGACATATTGTTGGCACTGATGCGGTTGAGCAGGGTTCGGGCATCTTTACCGGTGACGTCGTATTTGGCGAAACTGGACAGATCCAGTAAACCCACGCGCTCGCGTACCGCCTCACATTCTTTAGCGATGATCTCAAAGATATTGTTATGTCGGAAACCGGGTTCTTCCTGACGGCCGTCAGGGGAAAACCATTTGGGTCGTTCCCAGCCATTGGATTCAGTGTATACACAACCCTGTTCCAGCAAGCGATCGTACAGGGGGGTGATTCTGGCCTTGCGTGCCGCAGGGCGTTCCTCGCCCGGCAGGTGCAGGGCGTACATGTGTTCGTAGTCCTGATGCGATTTAGCTTTGGTATAAGCGCCGGGCATGAACTGACCGAAGCGTCTTGGGTCGACCCCGGCCATGTTGATCTCGGCGTCGCCATAAATCATCCATTGGGCGAGGTATTTGCCCGAGCCGGCGCCGGCGGCTATACCGATGGAGGCGCCGTTACAATGCCAGAAATTGCGCAGCCCCGCTGCAGGGCCCAAACAGGGGTTGCCATCAGGTGTATGCGGGATAGCACCGCAAACGACGCGCTTTATACTCAGTTCCTCCCAGCTCGGTATGCGTTCCATGACGCGTTCAATGAAGGGCAACAAATTGTCGAAATCAGGGTTAAATAATTCGTTCTCGGAGCTCCATTCCGGCCATCCGTCCCGGTGCGTCCAGCATTCTTCAGATTTTTCCGTTTCGTAAATCCCGATCAGCGCAGACTTTTGTTCCTGACGGTAATAGGCGGAGGGGTAAGGGTCGCGCATTACCGGCATTTCTTCATCGCTTTCCATGAATTCAGCTGCTGATTCGGTCACGATGTAGGTGTGTTTCATATTGGTGATGGGGGTATCGGTTCCCACCATCTGGCTCACCTGGCGCGCGTAGCAACCGGCTGCATTGACCACCATCTCGCACTGAATGTTACCCTGTTCGGTGACGATCTCCCAGTCATCTGACTTTTTCTGATTGATATCAATGACACGATTGTGCGTGACAATTTTAGCGCCTAACATGCGCGCGCCTTTCGCCATGGCCTGGGTGACCCCGGCGGGGTCGACATGGCCGTCGTTCATGGTCCATGCTCCCGCGAGCACCCCATCCGTGTTTACGTGTGGATTGATCTGGCGAATCTTGGCCGGGTCAATGATTTCGCAATCAAAACCAATTAATTTACCCACACTGGCGACGCGGTGGAACCATTCTACTTCAGATTGTTTGAGTGCGAAGCGGATACCTCCGCAGCCATGCCAGCTGACATATTGCCCGGTCAGTTCTTCGAGTTTTGGATACAGGTGAATGCCATGATCATGAATTTTTGCCATATTGTAATCGGCAATAAAACTCGGGCATTGCCCGGCGGCATGCCAGGTCGAACCCGAAGTCAGCTCGCCTTTTTCAATTAATACGATATCTGTCCAGCCTTCCAGGGCAAGGTGGTATAACAGGCTGACGCCCATGACGCCACCACCGACGATGACAACTTTGGCTTGAGATGGCAGGTTGGATTCGCTCATTTTAGTTACTCAGTTTTATTTTCAATGGGGTCGGACTCGATTGAAGAGGATTTCATCTGTTCGCGTGGCAGACGAATATCATAACTCGATCGAATACGTGAATCAATCTCGTCACTGATATGCCTGGGAAAATGACTGCTGAGAATTTCCTGGGCTTTTTGCCTTGCCGGCACGTTAATCGGCTGTGAGCCGTGCTCTTTCCATAAGCCTGGCGGGAAACGGTTGCCAACTTCCGGATAAACGTAGTCTTTTTGCATACGCGATAAAGTTGATTCATGTGAGAGAAAATGTTCAGGGCCATTCAAACAAACGTCTTCAATAGTTTTGAGTGCCAGGGTCTCGTCATTGATTTCGATACCGCGCACACTGCGATTGATTGCGCCCAGCATATCGTTGTCGAGCGTACAGCCTTCGAAGCTAAACCCCAGTAAACTCGCCTGCATGCCTGCGGCTTCATAGACCATATTGGCGCCACTGTGCCCGGCCAGGGCCAGGGTGTAACCTTTTTCAAAACCCGATTGCGCATCGGGTATTTTAGAATCGGCCATACCGGCGGCAATGCCCGTTGGCAGATCGTAATAGCGCCCCATTTGACCGCATGCTGCCATCATGACTGCCTGTTCTCCGCTACCGCCACTCATCGCGCCGGTTCTCAGATCAGATACGAATGGCCACGGACCGGCAACACAGGGGTGCCCCGGAATAATGCTGTTAACATAGGCCAGCCCACCCAAAACTTCGGCCATTTCCTGAACCACTGCCCCTGCCAGGGTGGCGGGGCTGGTTGCTCCGGCCTGGCCGGCGGCGAGTAACAGGATGGGCATACCACCATGCACGCCGGCTTCAAGAACGCTGCAGGCATCCTCAGCGAAGCGCATGGGCGGCACCACAAAGCAGGCAGACATACTGACGAAAGGCCGCGCTCGCCAACTGGCCTCACTTCCTGCTATTTCGTGTAATAGTTTGAGGGCCTGGTTTACATTTGCAGGGTCAACAAAACTTGTGCCGACATGCTTGGTGGTGCCCGACACGGATGCATAGAGCGTATTCAAATCCATTGCGGCAGGTTGTTCGATATCCCTGGCGACCAGACATCTCTGAAACAAATGAATGTGGTCAAGCTTGTCGACCAGGCGCGCGGCATCGTACAAATCCTGAATAGTAGAATCACGATAGGCTCCTTCGCCCGGATAGCCTGAATGCGTTTTCCAGTCATCGACAATATGCACGGCGGCTCCACCCGTACCAAAATGTACTTTGTTACCACTTAAGTGCCGATCGTGTTTCTCCTGCTGCCCATAAAGCGTGATATTTCGGGCTGCAATATCGAGCGTTTTTAGAATTAAATCGCGGGGGAATAACAGTCGTCCATCATCTGTATATTTTCCTCCAGCCGCCGTTACGGTTTTGATGCAGGAGGGGATGGCCTGCGAAAAACCGACATTTTCCAGCAGATCCAGAATGGCTTCATTGATACGATCCATGTCCGCCCCGGTGAGCGGCTGATAGCACCCCCCGGACTGGCCCGGATGAACCGCTTTATCTTCTTCTGCCAACGGTGCAGCACGTAATGCGCGACGTGCGGTTCTCCCACCTGATCTTTTCGATGTCATTTCTGCCAATAATTAGTTCAACCCGATAGCAGTATCTAATAATCTCGATAGCGGAAAATTAAAATAAACGACGCAGAATTAAGTATACACGCCGGGCAGGAAACCTATTTCCTGGCTTCTCTTGGCGTGTTCCCGTAACGGGATTGATAACAGGTGCTGAAATGCCCGGATGATTTGAACCCGCAGGCGAGCGCAGCCTCTACTATTTTTAAACTGCTGTCCTGCAAAAGTTGATGTGCGGCATCCAGACGCAAGCCGAGATAATATCGGCTGGGTGTCGTTTTCAGGAAACGCTGAAATAATCGTTCCATCTGGCGTTTTGATACCTGTATCAGCGCCGCCAGATCGTTCGGAGTCAGGGGCTCTTCAATATTGGCTTCCATTAATTCGATGCATTCGAGCAAGCCTGGATGGCTGATACCGATACGCGCCTGCAAATCCATTCTCTGGGGGTCACTCGGGGTTCTAATATACGGGTGAATCATGCTATCAGCCACAGAGGCAGCCAGTTCATGCCCGTGTCGCTGTTCAATCAGGTACAGCATCATATCCATCGAAGCGCAGCCCCCTGCGCAGGAGATTCGATTCCCCGCTATTTCAAACACGTCTGAGGTGACGGAAAGTTGAGGATAATCCTGTTTGAATTCATGCATATTTTCCCAGTGCGGGGTGCAGCTAAGCCCGGACAACAAACCGGCTTTGGCCAGAATATGGCAGCCCGTTTCAATGCCGCCGACCAACGCGCCCTGTTTGGCCTGATTCTTAAGCCAGGCCAGGCTGGGTGTATGGTTAAACTTGTGGGGCTCGAATGGCCCGCAAACAAATACCATCGGGAAACAGGGCGAGGAATCAACGACATAATCTGCGGGCTGGACCATGCCGTTGCAGGCCGTCACGGGTTTGCCGTCTGCGGTAATGGTTTGCCATTGATAAAGGGGTTTGTTTGCGCGGCGGTTGGCGATTCTCAGGGTTTCGATGGCCGAAATGAACGGCAACATGGAAAATTGTTCGCATAAATAAAAGGCCACCTGCTGCTGTGCGCCTTCGGTTACCAGCCCGTATTGCAAAGAATTCATGGTTTTGTATGGAAACTATGCTCGTACTACAGACATCAGTCTAGCGCTGACAGTTTTTATAATCCGGGTGATGCCAGACCGGCACTTTGGCGGGAGGCAGGGGGGTATTGCCGAGAATCAGGTCTGCCACTTTTTCAGCCACCATTAGCGTCGGTGCGTTGAGATTGCCATTGGTAATGCTGGGAAAAATCGAGGAATCCACCACGCGTAAGGACTGGATGCCGCGTACCCGGCATTGGTTATCGAGCACGGCCATGGCGTCATCATCTGCGCCCATTTTGCAGGTGCAGGAGGGGTGATAGGCACTTTCCACATTCTGCCGTACCCAGGCATCAATTTCTTCGTCGCTGGTGATACTTTCACCCGGTTGGATTTCGCCGTTGTCAAATTCCTGCATTGCTTCCTGGGCCAGAATTTCGCGCGATAACCGAATACAGGCGCGCCAGTCCTCTTTATCCTGCCGGGTTGAAATGTAGTTGAATACTATATCCGGCGGATCTTCCGGATTGTCGGAATTAATCGACACCGAGCCGCGGCTTTCCGGTTTGTTGGGGCCGACGTGCACCTGGTAACCATGGCCTTTGACCGCCGCCTGTCCATCATAACGCATAGCGGCGGGAAGGAAATGATACTGAATATCCGGTGCCTTGAGGCCCGCGCGTGAGCGAATGAAGGCGCAGGATTCAAAATGATTGGTTGCGCCTAAACCTGTTTTAAATAATAGCCAGCGCGCACCGATTAATCCCTTGCTGAGCAAACCAAGTTTGCTGTTGAGTGTGACGGCTTGTTTGCATTTGATCTGAAAATAGACTTCCAGGTGATCCTGCAGGTTTTCTCCTACACCGGGCAACTCATGGTGTGGTTCGACGCCCGCTGCTTCCAGTACCTTTTTCGGGCCGATGCCGGAAAGTTGAAGTAGCTGCGGTGAGCCGATTGACCCTGCTGAGAGAATCACTTCTTTCGCTGCCCTGGCCTGCCGGATCTGCCCTTTGTGCTGATATTCAATACCTGTCGCAGTATGTCCATCCAGTAAAACCCTGCGGCTGTGGACACCTGTTATTAGCGTCAAATTCGGCCGCTTGAGCGCGTGACGAAGATGGGCCGAAGAGGTATTGGCTCGTACTCCGTTCTTAACGGTCATGTGCATCGGACCAAAGCCTTCCTGCTGAAAGCCGTTGTAATCCTCGGTGATCGGGTAGCCGGCCTGAAACCCGGCATTGATAAAGGCCTGATAAAGCGGGTTAAGCTGCATGTGGTTGCCGTTGCAGGTACCCACCGGACCCTGGCCGCCACGATACACATCTTCACCGCCTTCCCAGCTTTCCGATTTTTTAAAGTAGGGCAGGCAATCCTCATAGCTCCAGCCCTGTGCACCCAGTTTTTCCCACTGATTAAAATCATCCGCATGGCCGCGCACATACACCATGCCGTTTATGGATGAACTGCCCCCCAATACCTTGCCTCGAGGGCAATGCAATACTCGATTGTCGATGCCCGGCTCGGGCTGGCTGTGAAACTGCCAGGTAAA
>JAAELZ010000044.1 GCA_024226105.1 Pseudomonadota bacterium
AATATCCGGCAGGCGCGTTTGCACATTACCGAATTTCGCGGCTTTGAGAAATTCATCCAGGGCAGGCCGTACTGGGAGTTGCCGGTGCTGGTACAGCGCTTGTGCGGCATTTGCCCGGTTAGCCATCATCTAGCCGCAGCCAAGGCCACGGATATGATCGTTGGTGCGCGTGAACTCACCCCCACCGCAGACAAAATTCGCCGGCTGATGCATTTTGGCCAGACCTTACAATCACACGCCCTGCATTTTTTTCACCTGTGTTCGCCCGATCTGCTGTTTGGTTTCGATGATGAGATTCGCCACCGGAATATTGTCGGTGTGATTGAAGACTACCCGGAAATTGCCAGGCAAGGTGTAATGCTACGTAAATATGGGCAGGAGGTGATTCGGATTACGGCGGGTAAGCGAATCCATGGCACCGGCGCCATTCCCGGTGGCATCAACAAATCTTTAGATAAAAGTGAAATAAAATTCCTGCAAAATGACATCGATCAGATCATTGGCTGGGCACAGGCGGCTATAACGCTGGTGAAGAAAATCTTTTTTGAACACTACGAATATCACCTGGCATTTGCGAGTATCGAGAGCAGCATGATGAGCCTGGTGCGGGCGGACGGCGGTTTTGAACTATACGACGGCGGTCTGCGGGCGAGAGATCGCCATGGTAAAGGCATTTTTGATCATGTTGAATACAATAATTACGAGCGCTATATTCATGAAAGTGTAAAAAACTGGAGCTATATGAAGTTTCCGTTTATCACTTCCATTGGTGAGGAGCAGGGCTGGTATCGTGTCGGCCCGTTGGCGAGGGTTAATAACTGTGATTTTTTCAGCACACCACTGGCGGAAGAAGCGCGCGGAGAATTTATGGCGATTGGCAGTGGTCAGCCAGTGCAGTCAACCCTGGCTTATCACTGGGCGCGACTGATAGAGCTGTTACATTGCACAGAAGCCATCGCTGAACTGTTGGGCGATGGTGATCTTTGTGGTAAAGAGTTGCTCAATCAGGGCGAATTACAATGTTGTGGTACCGGCGTTATCGAAGCGCCCCGAGGTACCCTGTTCCATCACTACGAAATTGATGAGCAGGGCATTGTTGAAAAAGCCAGCCTGATTGTCTCAACCACGAATAATAATCAGGCCATGAATGAATCTATCCGTAAAGTTTCGAACCAATATCTGGATGGAAATCAGCTCAGTGAAGTGCTGCTCAACCAGATTGAGGTGGCCATTCGTGCTTACGACCCCTGCCTGTCCTGTGCCACGCATGCCATCGGTAAAATGCCCCTGCAAATCAATCTGCTGGGTAAAAATAATGAATTGCTTGACCGCCTCGAGAAACGAGTAAATGGTCAGGTCGAAAGAATGATCTGAGGCCGCTGCTTGAACGACCGGCCCGCGCCTATACTGATATTTACCTATGGCAACCCCTCGCGCGGTGACGATGCACTGGGCCCGGCCATGTTTGAGTTACTGGAAAAACACCAGCAGGAAACCGCTGAACTGAATAAGGTAGCGCTGTTAACCGATTTTCAGTTGCAGATCGAACACGCCGTTGATCTCCAGGGGCGCGAAGCCGTGCTGTTCGTCGATGCCGGCGTATCGTGCTCAAAGCCTTTTGAATGCCATAAACTTCGCGCTGAAAGGGATGAGAGCTTTACCACGCATGCGATGAGCCCTTCTGCCGTATTGGCCGTTTACAAACAAATCAACCACCGCGAGCCGCCGCCCGCCTTTCTGCTCACGATCAGGGCCTATGAATTCGGCCTCGGTAGAGAGATGAGTGAGCAGGCTAAAGCGAATTTACAAAAGGCGTATCACTACATACTTGAATGTTACCTTCCCAACATATCACAATAACTTGTCACTCTTTGGCAATTGTAGCCTGTAGGACACATCTACCAAATTTTTAATTACGGATTGTGGTTCAGTGTTTTCAAGAACAGGGCGCTACAGGATGTATTGCGCTTTACACCTTGCCCCTGGCTTATTTTATGGCCACCACTCAAGCACCCTATACCC
>JAAELZ010000045.1 GCA_024226105.1 Pseudomonadota bacterium
CGATTTTTCTGCGTTTACTGGGTACTTGGTTAGTCATGCTTGAATCCTTAACAATGTTGAGGTTTTGGGGCGTATCTTTACATAAGTTCTGCGCGGGCGCAATCATGATAATATCGCGCCCTGTTTTTAATCACTGTTTCAAAGCCGCGACGCATTCAAATGAGCTACTCTGTGAAGGAAATTTTCTACAGTCTGCAGGGCGAAGGTGCGCGTGCAGGACGCCCGGCCGTGTTCTGCCGGTTTACAGGTTGTAATTTATGGTCCGGAGAAGAAAAGCACCGTCGTGCGGCGGAATGCAGTTTTTGCGATACTGATTTTGTTGGCACAGACGGTGCGGGCGGTGCAAGGTTTGGTAATGCGAAGGAATTAGCGGCCAGGCTGGTCTCCTTTTGGCCCGGAATGCATCAGGGCACACCCTATGTGGTTTTCACCGGCGGCGAACCTTTGTTACAACTGGATGCAGCATTGATTAATGCGACGCACCTTGAAGGATTCGAGATCGCAGTCGAAACCAATGGAACCTTGCTGGCCCCCGAGGGAATTGACTGGTTAAGCGTAAGCCCCAAAGGACAAACAAAACTAGCGCAAACTGCGGGCAACGAGCTAAAGCTTGTTTTCCCTCAGGTAGATGTGAACCCCGGAGATTTTATCGATCTGAATTTTGAATATTTCTACCTACAGCCCCTGGATGACTCTGAATATGGCGGGCCGATAGAAGATGCAGGCGGACACGGGACATCCCCGCATATTCAGGCCAGCGCAAATTACTGTCTGGCCCACCCCCAATGGAAGCTGAGTCTGCAAACCCATAAATTTCTCGGTATTCGCTAATGGGTTCGACGCAATCTATAAAACCCCTGTTTTCCTATCGCCCCTTCTGGGCCAAAAAACTGGGTGTGGCTCCGGTGCTTCCGATGTCGCGCAAGGAGATGGATGCGCTGGGTTGGGACAGCTGCGATATTATTATCGTTAGTGGTGATGCCTATGTTGATCACCCGAGTTTTGGTATGGCGATCATCGGGCGGTTGCTCGAAGCGCAGGGTTTTCGAGTTGGTATCATCGCGCAGCCCGAGTGGGCTTCTGCTGACGCATTTAAAGTGCTGGGAAAACCAAACCTGTTTTTCGGTGTTACTGCCGGGAACATGGATTCCATGGTGAACCGTTATACTTCTGATCGCAAGGTTCGATCGGATGATGCTTATACCCCGGGGGGTGAAGGCGGCAAACGCCCGGACAGGTCGGTACTGGTGTATGCTCAACGTGCCCGTGAAGCGTTTAAAGGTGTGCCGGTCATTATCGGCGGTATCGAGGCCAGCCTGAGACGTATAGCACACTATGATTACTGGTCAGATACGGTACGGCGCTCCATACTTCCGGATTCCAAAGCCGATATGTTGCTGTACGGCAATGCTGAACGCGCGGTGGTGGAACTCGCCCACCGCCTGGCATCGGGCGAAAATATCAGGCATATTACCGACATTCGCGGCACCGCCTTCATGCGCACGCAGTTGCCGGCAGAATGGGCGGCGATTGACTCGACCGATCTTGATAAACCGGGAAAAGCCCAGGCTCATCCCGACCCCTATCAGGTACGTCCGGAGTGCGAAAAACAGCAACAGGAAACGTCGAAAGAGACAGGGCTTAAAGTAGATTCCCCTGTGTTGCCCGCGCGGGGCAAAACATTTATTCGCCTGCCTTCATTCGAGCAGGTTAAGGCTGAAAAGGTTTTGTACGCTCATGCCTCGCGCGTGTTTCACCTTGAAACCAACCCCGGCAACGCGCGTGTGCTGGTGCAGCGACACGGTAATCGGGATGTCTGGCTCAACCCGCCACCGATACCACTCAATACGGAGGAGCTCGACCCTTTGTATGCCTTTCCCTACATACGAAGGCCGCACCCTGCGTATGGAGAACTGAAAAACCCGGCATGGGAAATGATACGGTTTTCAATCAACATTATGCGCGGTTGTTTCGGGGGATGTACTTTCTGCTCGATTACCGAGCATGAGGGGCGTATCATTCAGAGTCGCTCGGAAGATTCCATCGCAAATGAGGTTAAAACCATTCGCGACGAGGTGCCCGAATTCACCGGATTTATTTCGGACCTTGGTGGGCCTACTGCCAATATGTACCGATTGATGTGTAAGGATAAGGCAATTGAAGAATCGTGCCGCCGCCTGTCGTGCGTGTATCCGAAGATATGTAAAAACCTGGGTACCGATCACCAGCCTTTGATAAATTTGTATCGGCGCATTCGCAAGATTAAAGGGGTGAAAAAATTGGCCGTGGCCTCAGGGTTGCGCTA
>JAAELZ010000046.1 GCA_024226105.1 Pseudomonadota bacterium
CGTCTGCCCGGCCTCTGTTAAAGCAAACCCGCTTCGGCCACGTACGCATAACTTAAGCTTCATGCGTTTTTCAAGGTTCGACATGTGAACGCTGATGGTTGAGCGGGTAATACCCAGTTCCGATTCAGCTGCTGAAAAGCCACCGCATTCAACCACGACCCTGAAAATGCGCAACAGGCGCAAATCATAATCGGTAACGGGTTTAGGAATGAGTGAAGACCTGGGCATTGTTTTACCTGCATAAAACTAAAGATGTAATGTTTTATATTTAACCTGAGTTCTGTTTGAGATTCAATACGGCTAATTAATATTTGGTGGAATAGAACATGCAACGGGTTTCTGACGACAGACTGCTTAAGAACGATTCATATATCAACGGTGACTGGTTATCCAGTGGCGAAAAATTTAGTGTGAGCAATCCTGCTTCGGGCGAGATAATCGCGCGCGTATCGAATGCAGGCATAAGCGAGACCGAACTGGCAATTGAATCGGCAAAAAAGGCATTTCCCGCGTGGTCTGCAATGTCAGCAAATGAGCGCGCACGAATATTGCATAAATGGTTTGAGTTGTTGATGCAGCATCAGCACGATCTGGGTATTATTCTAACGTCAGAACAGGGCAAACCACTGGCCGAAGCTAAAGGTGAAATCGCCTACGGTGCCGCGTTCATCGAATGGTTCTCAGAAGAAGCAAAACGCGTGTATGGCGATACCATTCCCGCCCCCTCAGGCGATAAACGCATTGTGGTTATCAAACAACCCATCGGCGTGGTGGCTGCGATTACCCCGTGGAATTTCCCCAACGCCATGATGGCGCGTAAAGCCGCTGCCGCGCTGGCGGCGGGTTGTACTTTTATCGTAAGGCCCGCGAGCCAGACCCCCCTGTCGGCCCTGGCGATGGCGGAACTGGCGGATCAGGCCGGCATTCCCGCCGGCGTATTCAATGTTGTGGTTGGTGAAGATGCCAGCGGCATGGGCAAAGTTCTTAGCCAGCATCCTGATGTCACGAAATTCACGTTCACGGGTTCTACGCCGGTGGGCAAGCTATTGATCAGCCAATGCGCCTCGACGGTAAAACGCGTATCAATGGAATTGGGCGGTAATGCGCCTTTTATCGTATTTGACGATGCCGATATTGATGCGGCGGTACAGGGCGCACTGATTTCAAAATACCGCAATGCCGGGCAAACCTGTGTATGTACCAATCGAATTTTTGTTCACGAAAAAGTAATCCAGGCCTTCACGGACAAATTGATGACTGAAGTCAAAAACCTTTCTGTCGGTGATGGCTTAACTGAAGGCGTAGAGATTGGCCCGATGATTAGCCAGCAGGCCTGCGACGACGTACTCAAACTGATTCGGGCCTCTGAAAAGCTGGGCGCAAGCACCGTACTCGGGGGTCAACCACACATCGCGGGTGAAAACTATCTGCAACCGACTATAATGACGGGGGTTAAAAACGACATGCCGATCGCGAGCAATGAAATTTTCGGCCCGGTATCGGCTATTATTCCTTTTCGCGACGAAGCCGAAGTTATCGCGATGGCGAACGATACCGAGTATGGCCTGGCAGCCTATTTTTATTCACGGGATATCGGGCGCATCTGGCGCGTAGCGGAAGGCCTGGCGTTTGGCATGGTGGGCATTAATGAAGGCATCATCTCAAATGCCGCTGCGCCATTTGGTGGCGTCAAACAATCCGGGAATGGCCGGGAAGGTTCAAAATATGGTCTTGATGACTATCTTGAAATTAAATATTTATGCATGGGCGGCTTGAATAGCTAAGAGGATAAAACGATGAACAAAATGATGAACGATATGACAGATAAAACTACAAATGCCAATTTGCAGGCGCGCAAGTTAAAGGTATTTGCACGCGGTCAGGGCAACATTTACCCGGTTTTCGTAGAGCGTGCAATAAATGCGGAACTGTGGGATGTTGACGGTAATCGATATATCGATTTCGGGGCGGGTATCGCGGTCACCAATACGGGCCACAGCCACCCTAAAGTGGTCGAGGCGGTAAAATCGCAGGTAGAAAAATTCAGCCATAGCTGTGTGATGGTCAACCCCTATGAGAGTGCCGTTGAACTGGCTGAAAAACTGGTAGAACTGGCGCCGGGATCAAGCGAAAAAAAGGCTATTTTTGTCTCCACCGGCGCAGAAGCGGTTGAAAACTGCGTCAAAATTGCCCGGGCTCATACCGGGCGTCGCGGCGTAATTGCATTCAACGGCGGTTTTCATGGCCGTACCAACCTGGCGATGGCGCTTACGGGAAAAATTACCCCTTACAAAAACCTGTTCGGACCATTCCCCGGAGATATCTTTCACGCCCCCTTTCCCACTGCACTGCATGATGTTTCTGTCAGAGATTCCCTAAAGGCGCTGGATAACCTGTTTAAGGTTGATATTGCACCATCAGATGTTGCTGCAATCATTGTTGAACCTGTCCAGGGCGAAGGCGGTTTTTATGCCGCACCTGCTGAGTTTTTACAGGCATTACGCAAGCTGTGTGATGAACACGGTATTGTGCTGATTGCCGATGAAATCCAGACCGGTTTTGGCAGAACCGGAAAAATGTTCAGCTGTGAACATTCCAATATCGAACCCGATCTGATTACCATGGCCAAGGGCATCGCAGGGGGTTATCCCATTGCAGCGGTGGTAGGCAAATCAGAAATAATGGATGCGCCCCTGCCTGGTGGCCTGGGCGGAACCTATGGCGGTTCACCGGTTGCCTGTGCGGCCGCGTTGGCGGTACTGGAGGTAATTAAAGAGGAAAATCTTGTTCAGCGTTCGCAACAGGTAGGCGAGCTGTTTAACAGCCGCCTCAACCAGTTGAAAGCGCAGTTTCCACAACTAATTGGCGAAGTCAGGAACCAGGGTTCGATGATTGCAATTGAGCTGACGTGCGATGGCGACCCGGAAAAGCCCAATACCGAGTTGACCCAAAGCATCATTGCACACGCGACCCACTACGGCCTGATACTGCTGGCCTGCGGTTTTTATGGTAATGTGATTCGCTTTTTGCCCGCCCTGACGATCAGCGATCAGCTGGCCAATGAAGGGCTGGACAGCTTCGCTAAATTGTTTGCAGATTTAGCGCGCTAATAATTGTAGGCCGGAGCTGCACAATGTGCAGAAGCAAAGAATTTGGCTTATCTGAAACTCACTCGTGCTAGATGGGCCCGGAAAGGATAAGCCGGGCCCGGAATCCTGCTTGCAATTTAGCGATCACTGGCAGTGATATCTCGAACGACTCTTACATAGTTGTACGTACGTCGGGCATCACCCTGTGGGCCGCGCCATGAAGTGCCACGCCCTTTTTTGGGGTCACTTCTTTGTGCACCGGCGCCGTGAACATCCATAATGTTGCCTCGCATTTTCCCAGGAGCACGACCAAAGGCCACATAAACAGCGTTGCCTCCTGGGTGCGGCCCATCCAGATGAGTTGTGGATGTCCAAAAATAGGGGTAATCCCTATCGCCCATTTCATTGGTGATGGTACTGGTTTCAAATACGGGATCGATAGCGGCCGAGTTACTACTGTCGGGGGCACGGCTATAGTCCACCAGATATTGCAGTTCTTTTGCATTCGGTAAACGCCAGTCATCATGCCCTGCAAACACCAGATTTTCAGCGTAATTTAGAGCCTCTTGCCAGTCCATAGGCTTGCCGCTATCGGTCTGCTGCCACATTAGCTGGCTTGATTGATCAATAACGGTACCCTCACTGGTGGCGGTAAAGAGATTGTCGCCATAGCTCGCGCCCCTGACATAACGGGCGTAAAACTTCTTTTCACCTCTTCTTCCTCTGGGCTGACCATAACCGTAACCTTTGATACGACCATCAGCAAAATTCACACCAAAGAGTGTCGGGTTCCCATTCATTGTGGTGCTGGTATAAAGGGTGCTTGAAAGCCATTGGGCGTCAATGTAACGCTCACCACGGTTGGTATCACCATACCGAAAGTCAAAAAAACGGGTATCGATAAACGGCTTTGCATTTTTTGGTACGCTCTTTAGATCACGGCTACGGTTAAATCCGGTATACCCCTGGAAAACAACCAGGCTATAGAGCTCTTTGATATTGGGTATGCGCCAATCACTATATCCACCAAGGCGCATATTTCCGGCAATTCGCTCAGCCTCCTTTAATGACACTTTTTTGGAATCGACGGCCTTTGACCACATCAGCCCGGTGTTTTTATCAGAAATTGTGCCATTGTGGTTATTTATGTAGGCGGTATCATTGTTGCCGTATTGGGCATCCTGACCATAAAAAGGCTGCCCGGCTCGCGGGCATTTGATAATCTGCGAATTGTTGTAACAGTTAATTTGTCCGGTATCTGTAGCGGCCGGTGCTGGATTGGCCATGCTGCTTAAGATCAGCCCGAGCATGAGTTTGGCGGTGATTCGAGGGTTTGCCTGCATCTTTGTCTCCCAAATTAAGTGATATTGAAGGTATGGGCCTGGATAAACGCTATATAGACCCTTGATGAGTAGAATAGGCAATCATTGTCAAGGAACGATGAAGAGAGTATGGAGAAAAGGTGGAGATTAACCTCGGGTGTGCAGATTGGAGAATAGAGCTCACAAGCAGCCGTTTTTTTGTTTTATTGCTGCCCCCTTTCTTCGACTCCTTTCTTCCTTTTCTTCCTGCTTTATGCAAAGGGTACTGAGACTTTTATGCTCGGCCCCTTTATGCTCTTCTCGATAGAGAAGACTAGCCCTCCGGAACCACGGCAAAATTGGAATGTGCGACGACTTTCCAGTTGCCGTCGATATTGCGGAATACGGTTAATCGTGGGGCACGTTTCTGAATCTGCTGGCCATCGATTTTTTCGTCTATCTCTAGCATGTAGCGGACTACCAGGATGTCCTCATGAGATGTGACGACAAGTTCCTCGTGGGAAAACACCGGCACAAACTCAAGCGTTTTTACGCCACGCTTGAGGTATTCATCACGATCATAGCCTACACCGTTGGAGCGCATGATCTGGTATTCTGGTGCCAGCAGGGGGGCGAGGGTTTCCGGGCCGGAAATCACCGCCTCCGTAAACTCGATGAGTAGCGATTTTGCAAGCGATGCTGGATTTTCCCCCGCTCGTAGTGGTGTACAGATAACCAGCGTCAGAACAGTGATAGCGATAAGGTGTTTATGAATATTCATGTCAGAAGAGATTGTTAGAGAAGTAATCGAAGGCCACTATGTACTACCTGTTTGGCCGATACGGTTATTGGCTTTAGCCATGGCATTGAGTATATAGGATAAACACCCTGTCCCTCTAGATCAAAAAGCACACCAGGATTATCCGTGGTGTGGCAAGTAAAGAGCAGGTACATGGTGGCATCCGCTCCTCGAATCCAACCCATTGGATTTAATCGATGGTTGCTAAATCTCGAATACTCCGGAACACTTAATCTGCCTTAACACGAGATTTGTCTGGGCGCTTCGCACAGCAGGCAGGCGGAACAGGAATTCCTCAAGGAAGCGGTAATAGGCATCGATATCGGCGCAAAGGATCCGCAGGTGGTAGTCGGCCTGGCCCGTTGTTGCGTAACACTCCTGCACTTCGTGGCGAACGGAGACAGCGTGAATGAAGGCGTCGATGGCGGCAGGGTCGTGACGCGTCAATTGCACGTGGACGATCGCCTGAAAGCTCAGGCCCAGACGGGCGGGTTGCAATACCGCGCCATAGCGTTCAATCACGCCCGCTTCCTCCAGGGCACGCACACGCCGCCAGCAGGCAGAAGTCGACAGGCCGGTTTTTTTGGCCAAATCCGCATTCGACACTCGGCAATCTGCCTGGAGCAGGGCAAGCAATTTAAGGTCCCGCGTTTTAAGTTCCATGTGGTAATTCATTCCGGTATTATACCTGATATTGGTAATATTTCCCATTTTTGCGGGATAATCAACCCTTTTTGACACGCATTATCGCCTGTTTCTCGGTATGATTAACCTATTCGTTATAAGGGGCCGGAAGGCATGCTGCAGAAAAATCCTGATTCGGTGCAATACCAGCTTACTGACCGATACGACCGCCATGAGGGCCGGGTTTTCCTGACCGGCGCCCAGGCATTGGTCCGAATCATGCTCGATCAGGCACGCCGTGATCAGGCAAGTGGATTGAAAACGGCCGGCTTCGTCTCCGGTTACCGAGGTTCGCCGCTTGGCGGGCTGGATCTGGAACTGTGGCGGGTAAAAGACCAGCTGGACAATAGCGCAGTCAGCTTCATGCCTGCCGTCAACGAAGACCTGGGGGCGAGCGCAGTGCTGGGTGCGCAACAGGCGGTGCTTGATGCCGATTGCCAGTATGAGGGCATTTTTTCCATGTGGTACGGCAAAGGCCCGGGGGTCGACCGGTCCGGCGATGCTCTGCGGCACGGAAACGCCTATGGCTCCTCGCCAAAGGGCGGGGTTCTCGTGGTTGCCGGTGACGACCACGGCTGTGTTTCATCGTCCATGCCGCACCAGTCCGACGTCGCCTTCATGGCCTGGTTCATACCCGTTCTCAATCCGGCTTCGGTGGCGGAGTATCTGGAGTATGGTGAATACGGCATTGCACTTTCGCGCTTCAGCGGAACCTGGGTCGGCTTCAAGGCAATCTCCGAAACCGTGGAATCCGGCCGGTCAATCGAATTGCAGCCTGACCGCTCATTTATCATCCCGGATTTGGAGGGGCCGACCGGCGGGTTGCATGTACGCCGCGCCGACCTGCCCAGTGTGGAAATAGAAACACGCATCAGCCACAAGATGCATGCTGTGAAGGAATTTGTCGAGGCTAATCCGATCGACCGTCGAATCTATGATGTGCCCGACGCACATTTCGGAATCGTCACCACCGGCAAAGGTCACCTCGACCTGATGGAGGCCCTGCGTCTGCTTGGCCTCAACGAGAGCAAGTGTCGCGCACTCGGCATCGATATCTACAAAGTTGGCATGGTCTGGCCGTTGGCCCGGCGCGATGCATTGAATTTTGTTCGAGGCAAGCGCGAAGTGCTTGTGGTGGAGGAAAAGCGGGGCATCATCGAAAGCCAGTTCAAGGAGTATTTCTACGACTGGCCCGGCGACAAACCGGAAAAGATGGTCGGCAAACAGGAGGCCCAGTCCTCCCGCGATCTTGTGCCCTGGATTGGTGAACTGGGCCCGCTGGGCCTGGTGCCTGTTGTGGCCGAGCGGCTCGACCGTTTCTTTCCCGAAGAACAATTGATGGACAAGGCGCGCAAACTTGCCGAGCCGGCGCCGGTGGCACTTAGTACGGATGGCGCTACCCGAACGCCGTATTTTTGCTCAGGCTGTCCCCACAATACTTCCACAAAAGTGCCGCAGGGCAGCCAGGCAGCATCCGGAATTGGCTGCCACGTCATGGCAAGCTGGATGGACCGTAACACCTATGGCTATGCCCAGATGGGTGGCGAGGGGGTGCCGTGGGTGGCGGCTTCCAGATTCAACGGCGGCCAGCATATTTTTCAGAACCTGGGTGAGGGAACCTGGTATCACTCCGGTTCGCTGGCAATCAGGCAGGCTGTTGCAGCGGGCACCAACATCACCTACAAGATCCTCTACAATGGCGCGGTTGCAATGACCGGCGGGCAGCCGGTCGACGGCCCGATCAGTGTTTCAGGTATTGCCCAGACCTGCCGGGCGGAAGGAATTGAGCGCATCGCGGTGGTGTCCGATGATATCGAAAAATTCAGCACCAGGGATTTCCCCGTAGAAACCAGCTTTCACGATCGGGCACAAATGAATCAGCTGCAGTGTGAATTGCGGGAGATCAAGGGTGTCAGCGTTCTCATCTATGAACAGGCCTGCGCAACGGAAAAACGGCGCAATCGCAAGCGCGGCCTGGTGGCAGATTTAAAACGCTATGCCTTCATCAACCCCCTCGTTTGCGAGGGTTGTGGAGACTGTTCGCTGGAAAGCAATTGCCTGAGTGTGGAACCGCTGGAAACGGAATTCGGGCGCAAACGCAAGATCAACCTGTCCACATGCAATAAGGATTTCTCCTGCCTGAACGGTTTCTGCCCCAGTTTCGTTACCATTGAGGGGGGCGAACGGGCAAAGAGCTCATCCACCGGGCTAGATGTCGAGACCTTACTCCAGGGTATCGGCGAACCGGATCTGCCGTCTCTCGAGAATCCTTTCGATCTGCTGGTAACCGGTGTTGGCGGCACCGGCGTCGTGACAATTGGCGCGCTAATTACCATGGCCGCCCATCTTGAGGGGCTTGGCGTCAGTGTGCTGGACTTTACCGGCTTTGCCCAGAAATTCGGTACGGTGCTGAGCTATATCCGCCTCGGTGCCGCGCCGGATGAGTTGAACCAGGTCCGCATTGCGAGAGGTTCTGCAGATGCGGTGATCGGTTGTGACATCGTGGTCAGCTCTTCACCGCGGGCCTCAACCCACTATCGGCCCGGAACCCGCATTGCCCTGAACACCGCAGAAATGCCGACCGGTGATCTGGTGCTGCGGCGCGATGCCGACCTGAAAACCGGCGAGAGGGAAACCGCGATTCGCCGGGCTGCGGGTGAGAATAATGTCTTCGCGCTCAATGCCAACACCATCGCCGAAGAGCTTCTTGGTGATGCTATCTATGCGAACATGATCATGCTCGGCTTTTCCTGGCAACAGGGATTGGTGCCAGTCGAGCAGACCACGCTCGATGATGCTATTGTCCTGAATGAAGTCCAGATAGACAAGAACAGGTTGGCGATCGCAATTGGCCGGGTTATGGCATCAAACCCTGAACGTCTCACGCCTCTCCTTGGCGAAAACAGCAATTCGCAACCGACAACGGATCAACAGATCGCCACCCGGGCGGAATTCCTGACCGGATATCAGAATCCCGCTTATGCCGGCCGCTATCGCAAACACATTGCAGGATTCCGTGCGACCCTGCCTGCCGATGCGCCGGAGGATTTCATTACCCTGGCTGCCAAATCACTGTTTAAGCTCATGGCCTATAAAGACGAGTATGAAGTCGCTAGACTGCATAACCAAAAGGATTTCTCAGAGGCGTTGCACCGCCAATTTACCGGTGATTTCAAGGTTCGTTATCATCTTGCCTCACCCCTGTTATCGTTTGGGCAGGATGCGCGGGGTCGACCGAAAAAACGAGCTTTCGGTCCCTGGATCAAGATACTGTTTCGCATGCTCGCCCGGGCAAAATTTCTGCGCGGCGGCCGGGCCGACCCATTCGGCTATACGCGTGAGCGTTGCATGAACAGGGAGCTTATCGTGTGGTATTGTGATTTGCTTGTCCGGGTAGCCGAAAATTACAAGCCGCAAAATGCTGATGCCTGCCGTGCCATTCTCGAGGCGCCAGTGGAAATGCGCGGCTACGGCCC
>JAAELZ010000047.1 GCA_024226105.1 Pseudomonadota bacterium
AGCAATCAGCAACTGGCCAACATGGGTCTGCTCTCTTTCGCCGCCATCATTCAATTTGCTCCCGCTATGATTGCCGCTCTGTACTGGCAGCGCGCAAATCAGCACGGTGTACTTCTGGGCCTGGCTATTGGTTTCGTGACCTGGGCTTATACCCTGCTAATGCCCAATTTTGTATCGCCCCAGGCACTTGATACTGCTTTTGTCCACCTAAGCTGGTTGCATCCGCACCACCTGTTTAACATCCAGTTCAGCTCCTCATTAACTCATGGCGTAGTGTGGAGCCTGCTGCTGAATACGGTTGTCATGGTGGCCGGATCGTTGCGCTACGCACCCTCCATGCTGGACAAGATCCAGGCCAGCATCTTCACCCATACCTACGTTGAGCCCGAGGCACTGGGCCATTCAAGCAACTTCGCCGCCAACGCTACGGTGGCAAATGCTCGGGTGCTTTGTGTCAGTATCATCGGCCATGCCAGCACCGAGAGACTATTCGAACGGTATATGCAGAAGCAGGGAAGAAAACTAAATACCCGCGATATCATAGACAAGGGCCTGATAGAAGAAATCGAGCGAGCCATTGCGGGTGTAATCGGGGCTTCTTCCGCGCGGCACATAATCACCACCCAACTACTTGGCGAGGATGTATCCACTGAAGACCTGTTTGTGATGATGGACGAGACATCACAGGCCTTGCGTTTTAACCAGGATATATTGCAGGCAAGTTTTGAGAATATTTCTCAGGGCATCAGCGTGGTCGATAAAAACCTCAACCTGGTGGCATGGAACAGCCGCTACCAGGCCATGTTTGAATACCCTGATGCACTGCTAAAAATCGGCACCCCTATCGAAAAATTGATTCGATACAATGCCGAGCGCGGGGACTGTGGCCCGGGTCTAACAAAACGCCTGATTGAGCGACGCCTGAACCATTTGCGCAATAGCGGCGCTTACTCCTCTGAAAGAAAACGCCGTGGTGCGTACATCCAGATAAATGGCAACCCCATCCCGGGCGGTGGTTTTGTAACCAGTTTTTCCGATATCACCGAACAAAAAAATATTGAGCAGGCGCTTAGAAATAGCGAATCACGAATTCGTTTATATACCGACAACCTGCCCCTGATGCTTTGTTATATCGGGCGTGATGAAAAAGTACATTTCTCCAACAAGGCATACAACCAGTTCATCGGTAAAACGCGCGATGAAATTCATAGCGTTTCGGTTCATGCCTTGTTCGACCACATACAGTTTAAAGACCGTGAAGGCCATATACAGTATGCGCTGGAGGGGCACCTGACGGAATTTCATTGCAGCCGCAAAAATGGCAACGGCAACAAAACCTATTACCAGGTGAACTACATCCCGCAGTTTACCGAAAAGGGCCACGTCGACGGCTTTTTCGCAATTTACCAGGACATAACACAAAGCGTTGAGGCCTCCGATTTATTAAAAAGAACAAATGAGCAGCTTGAGGACCGTGTAACGGAACGCACGCAAGATCTGGAAGACCTGAATCAGCAACTAAATGCGCTCACACGCAGTAAAACGCGGTTTCTGGCCGCAGCCAGCCATGATTTATTACAGCCCATTAACGCCGCACGCCTGTTCACAAACAGCCTGATTGACCAACCCGATACTGACAACGTACGCGACATCAAGTTGCTGCACAAAATCGATTCCTCGCTGGTGGGGGCCGACAAACTGCTGCGCGCTTTGCTCGATATCTCCAAGCTTGATACCGGAACGCTCAGCCCGGAAATCAGCCACTTCAGAATTGATGAACTGATGGATGACCTGCGCGCTGAACTAAGCCCGCTGGCAGAGAGAAAAGGCCTGAGAATTAGGTTCATGCCCAGTTCCGCGTTAATCAGTAGTGATAAAACCCTGCTCAGATCTATCATCCAGAACCTGATAGCAAATGCCATTCGCTATACATCTAGCGGCAGAGTACTGGTTGGCTGTCACCCGATAGGAGAAGACCTGCAAATACGCGTATATGATACCGGCACAGGTATTAGCGAAGAAAATATCCCATTCATTTTTAATGAGTTTCATCGCATTCAAAACCCCGCTGACCACGAAAAGCAAGGCCTGGGCCTGGGACTGGCGATCACCAAAAGGCTGGCCGAAATGCTTGAGCATCCACTTCGAGTGGAGTCGCAGTTAAATCGGGGCAGCCTGTTTAGCGTTACCGTGCCCCGCCACTTCGGGAAAGTGTTTGAAATACCCCGAAGCAAACTCTGGCAGGCCACGAGTAGCCTGGCGGACGTAACCGTTCTGTACCTGGAAAATTCACCCGATTCCCTGGAGGCCATGTCTGCCCTGCTGAAAAACTGGGGCTGTAGTGTGATTGAGTGCGCCACCTACGAACAGGCGGTATCTGCAATCGAAACAAACAGTAGCTCAATCGACATGATACTGGCAGACTATCGCCTCGACGAAAGCAAAACCGGGCTGGATTTTCTTGATTTTGTAAGCGAAGTTGAGAAGAACATTACTGGTGTGCTGGTCACGGCCGAACAGGACTTAACGATTAAAAACAAAGCCCTGGAAAACGGGCACGTATTTTTGGCTAAACCGGTCGAGCCGGCGGCCCTAAGGGGTATTTTGACCAGGCTGGCGAGTTTGCGTAAGATTCGCTCAGCATGACAGTGGTTGCAGGTTGCAGGCGAAAGTACCTTGCCCCGGGCCTCGTCCCAAACTTTAGCCTAACTCAATTGCTTCTTTAGAAATATCCAGCGCCTTGGAGACCATCACGGCCTGAGTACGCGAACGCACCCCCAGTTTTTTGTATACAGTTGTCACATGCGCCTTGACGGTCGCTTCTGAAATATCCATTTCAGCGGCAATTTGCTTATTCATGAATCCATGCGATAGTGCTACAAATACTCTCAGCTGAGAAGGCGTCAAGCTGGAAATCTTGGCAATAGCATCAAGTTCTTCATGTTCGTGCTCAGTCACATTCTCTGCAACGCCGTCCGGAACATGAACGCCGCCCTGGTAAACCTCGGCAACCGCATCGTGAATCTGCCTCAGAGAATACGACTTGTAGATATAACCCGCAGCCCCCGCCTGGATAGCCGCACGCACTGTTTCGGCCTCTTCACTCGCCGAGACGATAATGACCGGCAGCGCGGGATACATGCCTTTTATCATCATCAGCCCTGCCAGACCATCACTATCAGGCATGCGCAGATCAAGCAGCAACAGTTCAACGGTTTGTCGCGCGAGTTCAGCTTTGGTTTCCTGTAGAGACTCAAGCTCGTTAATTTCAGAATGCTTGAAAATGGGTGCAATGGTTTCGCGTAGCGCCTGGCGAAATAGCGGATGATCATCAGCGATAATGATTTGACTGCTCATGGTGATGCCTGGATTGTTTTAGCGTAGACAGGCAACGATAGTAAGTGATTGAAAGCAAGCTTTCTAGAGAAAACATGAACTGTGATGCCTAAATTGGAGGTTTGAACGGGTCTGAAGTCCCGCATAAACCGCTTAAATACTGGAATTGATACGCTACTGGGTCAGGGAAATAAACAACTCAGGTAGTTTTTGCGGCAGGCGATCCACGTGATCGATTACGGTATAGTGGTGGCTAAAAATATCACTCACGTAATCATCCGCGTTGGTATCCAGCGTGATGCAGTAGCTGTATATGCCCTTTTGATCCAGTTCCATCACCGCTTTACGGGTATCCTCGATTAACAGACGCTCATCTTTAACATCGATATCAGCGGGTTCGCCATCGGTCAAAACGAGCAGCAATTTTTTATCAGATTTCTGCCTTTCCAGATAATGCCCCGCGTGACGCATCGCCGCCCCCATACGCGTGGAAAAGCCAGCGTCCATTGCCGCCAGCCGGGCTTTAACCTCTTCCCCCCATTGCTCACTAAAACCTTTCAAGTGCTGGTACCGTACTTCATGCCGGGTATTGGAGAAAAACCCGGCTATCGCCAGTGGATCTCCCATGGAGTCGATCGCCCAGGCAAGCAGTGAAACAGCCTCCTGGCTTAATTCCAGGATGGTTTGATTACAACCCGCCGGGGTTTCAGCAAGCGACGCAGACAAATCCAGTAACAAATACACCGATATATCACGGTCATCGTGGCGGTGACTCATATTGATACGCGGATCAGGTTGACTACCCGCCTTAAAGTCAATCAGTGAACGCAACGCCACATCCAGATCCAGTTCTGAGCCCTCTTCCTGGTATCGGACGCGCACATAATTCTGCGGCTTGAGCAGATCAAACACCTGCTTGAGCCGTTTGGCCAGAGCACTGTGTTTTGCCAGCAAGGCATCGATATGCGCTGCATTACCGGACGGATGCAGGCTTTCATAGAGGCTAACCCAGTCAGGCCGATAGGTCTGTGAATTGTAATCCCACTCGGGATAGTGACGTGGAGGCAGGGCATCAAGTTCCTCTTTATCTTCCTGATCACGATGTTCGTCAAATTGCTCTTCATCATCACTTTCTTCAATGAAAATCCATAAATGACGATTGTCGTCACGGTATTTAATTTCGGTATCTTTGAAATAAATCCGTGCCGATTGATCTTCCTGTCTTCTCGTTCGTGCAATAAAGGATACGGCCAGTTCGGCCACGTCGTTGGTACTGGTTTGCTCCTCACGCATCAATTCATGGAACCGTTCCACAAACTCAAGAATATCCGGGTTTTTATATTTATGTGCAGGATCTAAAATAGCGCGTGACAACATCGTCATACGATGACGGATGCAGGACTCCTTATTTGAATCACAATCATCTTCAACGGGAACAGGATGTAGCGCCATCCACAACCTTCGCAAACCCGGATATCGCAACATCGCCAGGTACTCCACACGGCAATCTTCAAGGGTCTCAATACCGTAACGCTGAAACGGGCTGTAATTATCGGCGATAACCTGCTGCGTCCAGATGCGGTGTGCCGCAACGTGCGAAAGCAAGGCTAGATAACGCTGTAAGCCACTTATGGTCTCGTTATTCCATGAAACTACATCATCATATACATCCGGCACACGTAAGCCGCGCGCATCGTAATAAGGGCGAACGTGCTCGGTCTCGTCAAAGCCCTGAGAAAACGGCACCAGCAGTGGTTTGATTTCCCATAAGGCCTGGAGATAAAGGTTGAGGGTTCGCTCATTATCTACGAACAGAGTACCGTGTCGTTCTCGCTGTATGACCGCTTTGCTATCAGGTGATTCCAGCGAAAAATATTCGATCTGGTTGTCCGGGTGGTCTTTATGGTTCTCGACCCCGTAATCAACCCAATTGCGGATGCCTTCTATAGACAGATTGTTGAGTAAAAACGAAGACTTTTCCAGAAAAGGAAGCAAACCCGGACTGGGAATCGTGGTATGGAAACCATGGATCGAGCCAGTTGTAGATTCCATAAGATGGAACACAACTTCCAGATAGTGTTGTAACTGCTTTGCACTACCAAGGCGCCGGGCGGCTTCGGGCATCGACTGAATAAATGCCGGAATCGCCTTGCCATTAGGGCTACGTGACATTTTCCATACAGACTGGGCAATGTCATTTATAACCGACTCACCCAACTTGGCTGCAATTTGCGGGATTTCTTCAAGAAACACCAGCACCGGCTCAACCCCGCGACCAATCATACAAACCAGTGAGGCACCCTCCAGATAGTCCTTGATACCCTGTTCGCTCAGGATATCCAGCGCTTCTTCCAGACAGCCGTCGAAAACATCGTCAATTTGCTCAAAGTTACACCTGAGTTCACTGC
>JAAELZ010000048.1 GCA_024226105.1 Pseudomonadota bacterium
AGGTATAGCATGACTGATCAAGAAAAGAGCAGCAATGTCGTCTGGCATCACGCCACCGTCACCCGTGAACGCCGGGAAAAACTAAACCAGCACAAGGGCGGCGTGTTCTGGTTCACTGGATTGTCTGGTGCAGGGAAATCAACTCTAGCTCATGCAGTGGAAGAAAAGTTACACCAGAAAGGCTATCGAACCTTCGTGCTCGATGGTGATAACGTGCGCCATGGCCTATGTGCGGACCTGGCTTTTTCCGACGAAGACCGCAAGGAAAATATCCGCCGCGTCGGTCAAATGGCAAAACTCTACGTAGAAGCGGGCATCATCGTGCTGACAGCATTCATTTCACCTTTCAGAGCAGACCGTGAAAATGTACGTAAAATATGCGGCGGTGATTTCCACGAAATCTACTGCAAATGCAGCCTCGAAGTCTGCGAAGAGCGTGACGTGAAGGGCCTGTACAAACGCGCCAGGGCCGGTGAGATACCCGACTTTACCGGGATTAGTTCAC
>JAAELZ010000049.1 GCA_024226105.1 Pseudomonadota bacterium
CAAGTTGTGTTCAGATCTTTATGACGAGAATACAAGTATAAAAACTGATCAACGCCTGGTCGAGAAGGAGTGCGATCAATTGCGTGAGAAGAATCGTATTGCCCGCGGTCGTGTTGAGCAAATCGTCGAGCGGCTCAAGGGTCTCGAAAACTATTAATCATCATGAAAAAAACCAATCAGGGGCTGTCCGTTCGAATTCTCGAAAAAGATTATCAAATTGCCTGTTCTGACGAAGAGCGTGATGATCTGATCAAAGCATCACGCTACCTCGAATCGAAACTCAAGGAAATTGCCGGCAAAGGAAAGATTATCGGTAGCGAACGTGCGGCAATCATGGCAGCTTTGAACATTAGCTATGAGATGGTGAAGTCGCAGGACATCATGGGCCAGCAGAGCAGCCATGAAAAGCGCCTGGAAAAACTGCAAAGTGAAGTACGCGGCGTGGTAGAGAAATTTCGCCAGTCCAGTATTTAAAACCCTCCCTCGACTGTAACAAACCCACGAAGTAGGGTGGATAAGCGAAGCGCATACACCGTAAAATCCCCCTCTACCCCCCTCTATCCCCCTTTGATAAAGGGGGAAGTTTGATTCAGAGTACCACCTACTACACTTATGTCTAATGGTGGTCGCGCGGTTATGTTATAAACTTGTGTCACATATAACAACGCATCCCTTTGCTTATGACTAACAAACCAGGCTTTAATGAAATCTATCAGGCATCCATAGATCAACCTGAAACCTTCTGGGCGGAGCAGGCGGAAAATGTCTACTGGTACAAAAAATGGGATCGTGTGCTGGATGATTCTGATGCGCCGCATTATCGATGGTTCGCTGGTGGTCAGACAAACGTCTGCTATAACGCGGTTGACCGGCACGTCGAAGCCGGACGGGGTGACCAGGCTGCGATTATCTATGACAGCCCGATTACCGGTACAAAAGACAGGTTGAGCTATCGCGTTTTACGCGATCGGGTAGCAAAATTTGCCAGTGTCCTTCTGGACAGAGGAATACAAAAGGGTGATCGTGTCATCATCTATATGCCAATGATTCCCGAAGCGGTAATAGCAATGCTCGCCTGTGCACGTATCGGTGCAATTCATTCGGTAGTATTCGGGGGCTTTGCAGCCAGGGAGCTTGCAGTGCGCATTGACGATGCCCGTGCTAAGTTGATTGTGGCAGCAAGCTGCGGTATAGAGCCGGGCCGGGTGATCGAATACATGCCACTATTGAACCGGGCCATCGAGCTCGCGGAGTACAAGCCGGAGGGTTGTGTGGTCTATCAACGTGAGCAGGCAGTTGCTGAGCTGATGGAAGGCCGCGATACTGAATGGCAAGCCGCCGAGGCACAGGCACAGGCCTGTGATTGTGTGCCGGTTGAGGCGACGGATCCGCTTTATATACTCTATACCTCAGGCACTACCGGCCAGCCCAAGGGTGTGGTGCGTGATACCGGTGGCAGCATCGTTTCGCTGCAATGGACGATGAAGAATATCTACAATGTAGAACCGGGTGAGGTCTATTGGGCGGCTTCGGATGTGGGCTGGGTAGTTGGGCATTCTTATATTGTGTATGGCCCGTTGTTTGCGGGTAATACCACCATTATCTTTGAAGGTAAACCCGTGGGTACGCCGGACCCGGGAACCTTCTGGCGCATCATTAATGACTATAAGGTCAGCGTTTTGTTCACTGCACCGACTGCATTCCGGGCGATTAAAAAGGAAGACCCGGGTGGCGAATATATTAAAAAATACGATATTTCATCTCTAAAGGCTTTGTTTCTGGCGGGTGAACGTACGGATCCGGCAACCCTGGAGTGGGCTGAGCAAAAACTGGGTGTGCCGGTAATAGACCACTGGTGGCAGACTGAAACCGGCTGGTCGATCTGCGCTAACTGCATCGGCATCGAACAATTGCCCGTGGTCTCCGGCTCACCCACGCGCCCTGCGCCGGGGTGGGAGCTAGCGGTGCTCGACGAAGGAGGTGCGCCGATGGCGGTGGGCGAGATTGGCGCACTGGTGGCAAAACTGCCCCTGCCTCCGGGCACGTTTCCGACTTTGTGGCAGGCTAAGGATCGATATTTTAGTGCTTATCTGGAGCAATTCCCGGGCTACTACGAGACCGGAGATGCGGGTTATATTGATGAGAACGGCTATGTTTTTGTTATGGCGCGAACCGATGATGTCATCAATGTTGCCGGGCACCGCCTGTCGACCGGGGCGATGGAGGAGGTTCTGGCATTTCATCCTGACGTGGCCGAATGTGCGGTATTTGGCGTGCATGACGCGTTGAAGGGCCAGTTACCGCTTGGATTGGTGATATTAAACAGTGGCTGTGATCGTTCACACGAAGATATTGCAAAGGAATGCATTGCGCTGATGCGGGAGAAAATCGGGCCGGTAGCCGCCTTCAAATTAGTCGGTGTGGCAACGCGACTGCCCAAAACTCGTTCTGGAAAAGTGTTGCGTGCGACGATGCGAAACATTGCCGATGGTGAGCCTTACACGGTTCCGGCGACCATTGATGATCCAGCAATTCTGAACGAAATCGAGCAGAGCCTTAAAGCGCTGGGTTATGCAAATACCTAAAATGAAATGGAACTAAAGGGAAACCTGAAGTCGTGTTTCCGGCTGGAATTTCAGCGGGTCTATCTTGAAGCCAAATCAATTACCCCTATATTGGTTGTGAGCCCATTCACTTAAGCGCGCGCGTACAGCATGGCGCGCAACAACCCTAGGTAGACATTTTGTCATCAGATAAGAAACCCGCTAAAAAGCCTGTTGTAGAAACTGCACCACCGGAAGCGGTGAAAGAGAAGAAATCACTGGCTAAACAAAAGGACAGGAACAAAGGCCTGCCTGTATTGCCCCTGCGAGATGTTGTGGTCTTTCCGCATATGGTGATCCCTCTGTTTGTAGGTCGGGCGAATTCAATCAAGGCGCTTGAAGATGCGATTGAAGACGATAAACAAATCCTGCTGGTGGCGCAACATAATGCAAGTGATGATGAGCCTACGCCAGAACAGATTTATGACGTGGGTGCCGTAGCCAATATTTTGCAGATGCTTAAATTGCCTGACGGTACGGTTAAAGTGCTGGTCGAGGGTATAAACCGGGCAAATGTGATTCGCTATGTCGAAGAAGATTTCCTGACAGCAGATGTAGAGCATCAACCCGAGATCGAGATTTCAGGACGCGAGAGTGATGTACTGATGCGCGCGGTTAACGATACCTTCGAACAATACGTCAAGCTCAACGCAAAAATCCCCTCCGAGGTGTTGACCTCGGTTGCCTCCATCGACGATGGTAGCCGCATGGCGGATACCATCGCCGCACACCTGAACGTAAAGAATAAGGACAAACAGACCATTCTGTCATTTATTGATCCGACAGATCGTCTCGAGTACATCCTCAGTTTGATGGAAAATGAGATCGATTTGCTCAAGGTCGAAAAGCGCATTCGTGGCCGGGTTAAAAAGCAAATGGAGCGCAGCCAGCGCGAGTATTATCTGAATGAACAGATGAAAGCTATTCAGAAGGAGCTGGGTGACATGGATGAAGGTGGCGGTTCTGAGATTGACGAACTGGCTTCAAAAATTGAAAAGTCAGGGATGCCCAAACTGGTGTTGGAAAAGGCTAATAAGGAACTGGGTAAACTCAAAATGATGTCGCCGATGTCAGCTGAAGCAGCGGTGCTGCGTAACTACCTGGATGTCTTGCTTGAAGTGCCCTGGAAAAAACGTTCGCGCATTCATAAAGATCTGAACAAAGCCGAGGCGATTCTTGAGGCGGATCATTATGGTCTGGAAAAAGTCAAAGAGCGTATCCTGGAATATCTTGCGGTACAAAAGCGGCTGAACAAAATTAAAGGCCCCATTTTGTGCCTGGTGGGCCCGCCGGGTGTGGGCAAAACCTCGTTGGGCAAGTCGATTGCGCGTGCCACCAATCGTAAGTTTCAGCGCATGTCCCTGGGCGGAGTGCGCGATGAAGCGGAGATTCGCGGCCATCGGCGTACCTATATTGGCGCGCTACCCGGCAAGCTGATTCAGCAGCTGTCCAAAAGCGGGGTCAGAAATCCGGTTATCATGCTCGACGAAGTCGATAAAATGGCCATGGATTTTCGCGGCGACCCGTCTGCGGCTTTGCTTGAGGTGCTGGACCCGGAACAGAATAATGCTTTCAATGATCATTACCTGGAAGTGGACGTTGATCTGTCTGAGGTCATGTTTATCGCAACGGCGAATACTATGAATATTCCCGGACCACTGCTGGATCGAATGGAAGTGATTCATGTATCAAGCTATACCGAGGATGAAAAGTTTCAGATTGCGCGCCGCTACCTGGTTGGCCGCAAGCTCAAAGACAACGGCTTGAAAGACGGCGAGGTCGAGATGGCCGATGATGGGCTGCGCGAGATTATTCGCGGGTATACCAAAGAGGCCGGCGTTAGAAATCTGGAACGAGAAATATCCAAGGTATTTAGAAAGGTGGTTAGAAAGCTGCTCTCTGCGCCTCAGGAGACGTTGACCGTCACCGCTAAAAATGTCAAAGATTTTCTGGGTGTCCGACGTTTTCGGGATACCGAAATCGAAGAGGAAAACAAGGTAGGACATGTGAATGGCCTGGCCTGGACCAGCGTTGGCGGAGAGTTACTGACCATCGAATCTGCCATTGTGCCGGGCAAGGGCAAGCAACTTTATACCGGTAAACTTGGTGATGTTATGCAGGAGTCGATTCAGGCCGCAATGACTGTGGTACGTAGCCGCGCCGAAGGCTGGGGTATTGATCCTGAGTTTTATCAGAATAAGGATATTCATATTCACGTACCCGAAGGCGCAACACCCAAAGACGGGCCGAGTGCAGGGGTGGGTATGTGCAC
>JAAELZ010000050.1 GCA_024226105.1 Pseudomonadota bacterium
GGGACCTTACTCAATGGGTTGCTATCGTATCACGCGCCACTTGAGTTGATCGCGCGCGGTGGTATCGTGCATCGCCTGGACAAGCTTACCTCAGGCTTGATGGTGGTAGCAAAAACCGAAGCTGCGCGCCAGCGCCTGATTGAGCAGCTTTCTTTGCGTAGCGTAAAACGTGAATACCAGGCTCTGGTCTATGGCTCGATGGTAGCAGGCGGTACTATCCGTGCACCCATTGGCCGGCACCATAAAGAGCGCAAAAAAATGGCCGTAAGGCCAGATGGTAAAACCGCGATTACACATTATCGTATAGCAAAAAAATACAGAACCACGACCCTGCTTGATGTTTCGCTGGAAACCGGGCGTACCCATCAAATTCGAGTGCACCTGTCGCACAAGGGGTTGCCGCTGGTTGGAGATCCGGTATACGGAAAGCGGTTGCATTTGCCAACCGGCGCCAGTGAAGCACTAAAAGAGACCCTGCGTACCTTCAGGCGTCAGGCTTTACATGCTCGTTCCCTGGGTTTGATTCATCCGGATACCGGGGAACCGGTCAGTTGGCAGGTTTCTATGCCCGCTGATATGCAGGCCTTGTGTAGCGCGCTGGAGGCGGATACAAAAGGTGGCGGGTAGCCTGTTCACGGTTAATTCATGCGTTTGTGAGATTATGTAATGCCTAAAAACACCCTTCTTGAGACCATTTTGTTTAAGCTAATATCCATTTGTTTGGTGTGCGCTGTTTTCAGCACAACGCTGGTACAGGCGGATACACTGGATTTCACCTCGGAATCACGAACCTCGGTTGGGCTGGCTATTTATAACGAAAACCTTGCACTGGTCAATGACTCGTATACGGCCAGGCTGCCGACCGGCCAAAGCACACTCAATTTTTCTGCGGTCAGCCCGTTGATCAATCACGCCAGTGCTGTACTACATCCCATGCCAGAGACCTTACACGTCATGGAGCAGTATTTCCGTGATGCTATGACGCCCGAAGGAATATTGGCGAATTCGGTCGGGCAGATGGTAAGCCTGGTAACGACTCATCCCGTCAGTGGTGAGCAGACGCAACAACGCGCGCGTGTATTGTCCGTGAATGGCGGGATTATTCTGGAAATTGATGGAGCTTATGAGACAAACCTGGCCGGCCGGCGAATTGTATATGACCAGCTGCCTCAAGGTGTTTTTAACCCTACCTTGAGTATCGGGGTTGACAGTACTATCGGCGGTTGGTCGGATCTGGCCCTGAGTTACTTAACGGGGGGGCTTTCGTGGCAGGCTGATTACGTGGTTCAACTAAATAGTGCGCGTGATTCCATACAGTTACGCGCCATGGCGAGTATAAATAACCATAGCGGAGTTGATTTTCAGGCGGCACACATTGAGCTGATAGCAGGTTCAGTTAATCGGGTTCAAGCCAATATTAAAGCCCGACGGGAGTTGGCGATGACGGCTTCAATGGATAGCGGGCCTTCGGTCGGCCCGGTATCGTTGGCTGATTTGTATTTATATACCTTAGCACGACCGGTCGATCTGGCCAATAACAGCGCCAGACAGGTGATGCTGTTTGAGGCGCGAGAGGTGCCGGTCGAACAGACGTACCAGCTTGACGGGCAGGCTAATGTGTATTATTCGCCGAATGTGCCTGAGCAAAAACTCGGAGTTGATAGCTTCATCGAGTTTTCCAATAACCCGGATCAGGGCCTTGGGATGCCGATGCCTGCGGGGGTGGTGCGCGTATATGCACAGCCCCGAAAGCAGATGCGCAACTTGCGGTTTATCGGTGAGGACAGGCTTGGGCATACCCCGGCAAATAAGGTATTGCGTTTGAAAATCGGCAAGGCCTTTGATTTGGGCGGCACTCGAAAACAGATTGCCTATCGTCGTTTGCCGGTGGAGGCCCCTTTTCGTCATCATAGCGAGGCCCAGATCCAGGTTGAGCTAAGCAATGCGAAACCTGAGCCGGTCGTGGTGCAGGTGCAAGAGAATTTTTCAGGTGAATGGGCCCTGGTAGACGGGCCAGAGCCGATCGATGTTGATGCGCATTCCGGTCGCTGGGACCTGCTCGTCCCGGCCCTGGGCAAAGCTACACTAAATCTGACGGTGAGGGTAAAGCGTTAGAGTGCAGGTCTAAATAGCCAGTTTGCTAAAGGCATCTGAAGAAAATCATTTCCCGTTGCGGCGCTTATCGATGCGCTGTTGTAGAACATCAGGCTGTGTGATTATCAGTCGTCGGGAGTGTTTTTCAAGTAAGCCGTCCTTGATTAAAGCGCGATAGGTGCGGCTGACTGCTTCGCGGTGAGAATTAATACGACACGCGATTTCGACATGGGTTGGCGGATTGTCGATGATAACCCGGCCATTATCAGGCGCGCCATTTTTGGCCATCCTCAAGAGTTCAGCATAGATTCGGTGCGTGCCGTCAAGCGCGCTCAACTCATACATTTGGTTGTGCTGCCGGCGTATCATGGCGCTCATCTGGCACATTACAAAATGAGCGAATGTCGGGTGGCTTCTGAGCAAGGCCTCAAACTTGTGATGTTCGATGCGTGTTAGTAAGGTTTCTTCGATCGCCAGGACGTTGGCCGATCTACGTTCAAGGTCTATGGCGGACAGTTCCCCAAAACTTTGTCCTGCATGCATTTCGGTGAAGCTCAGCTTGTTTCCCCTCTCGGTGTAGAAGGTTACCAGAACCTTTCCATAATTAATAAAAAACACGTCCTTTGAGCTGTCATCCTGACGTAGTATTTGCGCACCTGGTGGATATTTGAGGGCGAACTGCTTTGCTTTAAGTGACTGCCGTACATTGTCCGGAAGTGCTTCCAGAAGGGTAGTGGGGGGAGCGGACACGTCGGCTTTCAGTTCAGCAATGTTTAGATGGGCGGCTACCAGTGTATTCCAGTGCCAACAACAATCCCTTCGGTGGTCAGGTGGTTTCCGACCCCTCCGGTCAGCGTATAGTCAAGGTTCAGGCGTCGGTAGGCTGCCCGAATTGATAAATAAGGCAGGGGGTTAAGCACCACACCCGACTCAAATTCAAGGCCGGTTAAACTTTCAAAACCTTTGGATTGAATGAGCCCCGGCATCCAGGCAGACTCGCCATATAAGGTGACAAAGTTACCAATGCCGATTCGGCCGCCGAGCGAAAGACGTAAACCGTCACGTTTGTCGTTGCGCCCAAAGCCTATTGTCTTGATGCCGGCCCCAGCGTCGATAATCGTATTCTGTGGAGTAGACAGCAGACGCTGTTTTATATTCAAGTTGGTGGAATAGGGTTCGTTATGTGCCCCGGCATTAATATCCGCCAGACTGATAATGTTACGTGTTCCCCAGGGCTGGTTCCACCAGTCGCGTACACTACTGTCGAACATAGTTTGCCGGCCGGTCCGGCCCGTTAAGTCGCTTGGCGCGCTCAGGCTCCATGTAAACAGGTCGATGCGGGTATCCGTGGGCTCAAGCGCGTAATTCGGCGCGCAAAGCCCGAAAAAGAATAACCCTATTGTCGCACGCATCTGCATTATCATGTCCCTTACTAATACCAGAGCCAAAGCCACATTTAAGCACAGGTAGCACACCAGTATATATCAAATACAGCCTAAATACAGGTATTTAGGCAAGTATTTTAGTGCAGCATTTTTGAAATTTGTTGTAGCATATAAGACATGCAGAATAAAGACACCGTTCGCCTCGATCGCTGGTTATGGGCTGCGCGTTTTTATAAAACCCGGTCTCTCGCGGTGGGGGCCATCAAGCGTGGACGTATTACGCTTAACACCCGCAGGGCCAAGCCCTCTCGGCAAATAATGGTTGGTGATTTGCTGACTATCCGCAAAGCACAATTAGTCTATGAAGTGTCGGTCGTCGCACTAAGCGAAAAGCGCCTGAGTGCTCCACTCGCTCAGGCGCTTTATGTTGAGCTGCCCGGCAGTATGGCCGCTCGTGAGTTGCGCGAGCAGGAGATGAAGGCGAATCGGCAAATGCGGATAAATGGGCGGCCGAGTAAAAAGGACCGCCGACTGCAACAGGCAATTAAGCGGCAGGATTAGCTGTTGTCAGGTGGCCGCCCCCTTCAGCATGTGCTAAGCTGTATTTGTGAGTTCGCATTAAAATCACGCGGACTAAGGAAAAAATGCAGACCTCTAAAGTGAACTATCTGATTGAGCATTGTACTTGTGTGTGGATTCTAAGCCCCGGAAAACAGGGGTAGGTTATTGTAGAATTAGCATCCAGGTAAGGGGACGCCAAATTCATGGGTTATTCGGGCGGGCTAACGGGTTACAATAGCGGGTACATTTGCTGTCCCTTAAGCTGAGCAAAACAGTTCCATGCTCAGGCTTTCTCGCACCAGGACAGGCGCACACTATTAATAGCCCACATTTAGCTGGATGAAACACCCCTTATTCAAAGATTATCTGCTTTTGCTCCTGGTCGCGGCCATCTGGGGCAC
>JAAELZ010000051.1 GCA_024226105.1 Pseudomonadota bacterium
GCCATTCCGTCGAAGGCTTCCCGCCCCCGATTACTTTGCCTGTGGAGAGGGATACTTCCACCAGGTCATCGGCTTGCATCTCATCATAATGCAGGCCCGAGGGAGTAATGATGAAACGATCACCCACCCGAAAACTCAAATTGCCCGCCATACCCTGATTTATTCCCAGCGCATTCATTAAGCGCGCTGTATCGACGAGTTGCTGACGTTGACTGACGGGGCTCACTTTATGCCTCGTATTTTTCAGGAAATAAAGCCTCAAGCCCCGCCCGCGAGGCATCGCACACACCGCGTTCTGTCACCAGGCCCGTCACCAGTCGTGCCGGCGTCACATCAAAAGCATAGTTGGAAACAGATGAGCGCTCCGGGGTAATTTTAACCACAGTAACTCGCCCCTTTTCATCCATTCCGGACAGTGTATGTACTTCATTCCCATTGCGTTGTTCAATAGGGATATCTTCGAGCCCGTTGTGTATGGCCCAGTCTATGCTCGGCGACGGTGCACACACGTAAAATGGAACCTTGTTATCTTCAGCCGCCAGCGCTTTAAGATAGGTACCGATCTTGTTACAAACGTCACCACTTGCGGTGGTTCTATCGGTCCCGACAAAGCAGATATCCACCTGCCCGTGTTGCATCAGGTGCCCGCCTGCATTGTCCACGATCACCGAATGCGGCACACCGTGCTGACCCAATTCCCAGGCGGTCAGGTGTGCGCCCTGGTTTCGTGGCCGGGTTTCATCCACCCAAACGTGCACGGGAATACCTGCGTCGTGCGCCATATAAATCGGCGCGAGTGCAGTGCCCCAATCCACAGTGGCCAACCAGCCCGCGTTACAATGCGTCAGTATGTTGATGGCACGATTGTGTTGTTTCCAGAGCCGTTCGATCAGTTCAAAACCATTGCGCCCCATGGACCGGCACAGTACAACGTCCTCGTCACAGATTTGCGCAGCACGAGCAAAGGCCATTTCGACTCTCCGGGGCTCAGGAAGACTGATCACGGCTTTTTGCATTTGCGAAAGCGCCCACCTTAGATTAATGGCTGTCGGGCGTGTGTCTGCAAGCAATTTGATAGCCTGTTCGAGACTGGTATCCGACGGATCCTTTTTAAGCGCCAGGCAAATTCCGTAAGCCGCCGTGGCACCAATCAGGGGTGCCCCGCGAACGTACATATCGCGAATAGCGGTTGCGGCATCTTCGAGCTGTTCGAGGCGTACGACCTCGAACACATGGGGCAACTTTCTCTGGTCAATAATTTCAACCGCCGAGTTGTTTTTGACTGCCCAGATTGAGCGATAAGGTTTTCCATTAATTTTCATTGTTATCCGCGAACCCCGGTAGAGAATTCTTAGTCAGCCACTGATTTTTGGATGAGCGGAACCAGCGATTCGGGCAGCCTGAGGTCACCCGACAATGCGAAAGCATGTGCATCGGACGACATTTTCTTCCATGTTTTTTGAATGATATTGATCCATTTGGCTTCATCGTACTCGGGGTGCTTTTCCGCAAATGCGAGCATGTAAAACTCGATAAATACCAGGCTCGCAACATCTTCGAGCAACTGGGTATCCGGGTTCACCTTTATTTTGCGTTTTCCGATGGCGTTTCGAACCCGCTCCAGCGCCTGTTCATCATAACCCGCCTCTGCCATCAGCCCGGCGGCGGTTACGGCATGGAATTTATACAGATCGGTTCGCCACTGATGATAACCCGCCCGATCCATTGGATAGGCGTTCCGCGGCGATTTCCAGCGCTGGATGTGCTGGCCGCGAATAGCCAGTTTGACAACCTCATCAGCCGCTGACTGGAAGCGCTCAAGCATTTGCGACATACGATGTGAATACAACAATTCCCTGGGCCACTCCCTGCCATCGGCCAATTCAATATTCGGATCTTCACCATTGGCAGCATCCATCAAAGATACCGCTTTATCGTAGGCTTGCTGTGCCATTTATATCTTCCAATGCGGATAAAAAAGTAAGGGAGCGTACTCTATAAGGAGCCGGGGCTTCAGCCCCGGTAAAAAAATGCGGGACTGAAGTCCCGCTTCCTTATTTTGGTTTGTAGCTAAATTTCTGCCCGCCGACACTGGCTTCGTACATTAATCCGCCCTTGGCCAGGGTGAATACCGCTACGCCATTGTCATAATCTGCATTTACAGAAGCACCCGCTGTCACCGCCACTGCTGACGCCTGCGCTCCCAATTTAAAGTTTCCGTTCTTAAAATCATCCATCGCCGCTTTATTTTGAAAGAAAATAATTTCCTGATAAAGTTGTGCACCCAGCTGAAAGCCAAACGAGAGTTGGGTTAATTTTGTTGAACCTGCCACCTGCCCCTGCTCAAATACAACCCCACCCCCATGTGCCCCGCCAATACCCATTCCGGCTTTTCCGACATCCGGATACACCGCATAACCCCATGCCTTGTCAAAAAATGCCTGCATATCTGCATCATGCTTTTTAAACTCGGCTATCGATTCGCGTGCATCTCTTTCTTCATTCGCATCCCAACCGGCAAAGCTCTGGCCAGAAAGTAACAGGCTCATGGCGATAAATAATTTAAGCCAAAATTTCATTTTCCTACTCCACTTTTTATTAATCTCATTCCCAAATCGATCATCGATTCAGTGTCAATATTATAAATTATCTCCAGGTTGAATGGTACGCGCTTTAGCATTAGTTTAAAGTACCCGCTAAATTGAAACGTGATGCAGCATGTCCTTAATATTTGAAGAACTCGATTATCAGCAAACACCCCTGGGCGAAATCAGCCTCAGGCGACGCGCAGAACCCCGGCTTGATGGAGAAATTCTGTACGAGGTAAAACTCGGCGACGAGTTCCTGATGTCGAGCCTGTTTACCGAAGCCGAGATACAGCTTGCACGGCTGGGTCTGGCCGCCCTTGCGGGCGCTGACTTTGATGTGGTTGTCGGAGGACTGGGGCTGGGTTATACGGCTGTCGCGGCGTTGGAGAACCCTTCTGTCAGCTCATTAAGCGTAATCGACATCATGCAGCCCGTTATCGACTGGCACCGTAAAGGCCTGGTGCCACTCGGCAAACAACTGGTTTCTGACCCACGCTGCACGCTTATTCACGCCGATTTCTTTGAACTCGCCGCCTCATCCGGCGGTAGCTTTGACCCTGATAACCCCCGGAAGCGGGTTCACGCGATATTGCTGGACATTGACCACTCCCCGAGCCACTGGCTTAACCCCGGAAACAAATCTTTTTATACCAGACAGGGGCTGGAAAATCTTGCAAACAAACTCCTGCCGGGCGGTATTTTCGGGCTTTGGTCGAACGATCCTCCGGAAACCGAATTTACGGATTTGCTCAATAGCGTGTTCAACTTTTCAGAATCACATATTGTGCGCTTTTCGAACCCCTATACCCGCGGGGAATCAAGCAATACGGTTTATCTGGCCCGAAGGAAATAGCAATGGCAACACCCGATCAAACTGCAAAACTTAAGGCTTACCCGGTGCAACTGGTACAACAAGTCGTCTGGGGCGACATGGATGCGTTTCAGCACGTCAACAATACCGTTTACTTTCGATATTTTGAAGACATACGACTGAAGTTCATGGCAGAAACCGGCGTGATGGAGATTCTGAATAAGACTAAAGTCGGCCCGATCCTGGCCTCAACGAGCTGTGATTTTCGTGCTCCACTGACCTATCCTGATACTATCCATATAGGTGCCAGGGTAACAAACATACAGGAACGAAAAATCCACATGGAATACCTTGTAGTGAGTGAAAAGCTCAATAAAACAGTTGCTGAGGGAACCGGGCTGATGGTTTATTATGATTATGGTGCCGGCAAAACCTGTGCGGTGCCTGAAGTTATTGCGGCAGCTGTTCAGAAATTGTAAAAATCCATAGTACACTGCTGCCCATGAACTGGATACAGGCTGCCGCCGACTGTGACCGACTTAATCAGCCCTTTGTGCTGGTGACGGTACTTGAAACTGAAGGCTCGACGCCGCGCGACGATGACGCCAAAATGCTGATCACGGGAGACAGCAGCCACGATACCATCGGCGGGGGGCAGCTTGAATTTCAGGCGATCGAGACAGCACGCCAGTTACTTTCGGACCCTGAGCGCCATTCATTTAGCAAGAAATTCAACCTGGGCAAGGATCTTGAGCAATGCTGTGGCGGGCTGATTACATTGTTGTTTGAGTGTTTCCCTGCCACGGGGTTTCAGGTAGTAGTTTTAGGTGCCGGTCATGTGGGCAAGGCAGTAGTAAGCATACTCGGACAACTGCCCTGTCAGATCAAGTGGGTCGATTCCCGGGCTGATTTCTTTAGCGAGACGCAATCGGCGAATACCCGTACCGAGCAACTCATCAGCGCGGAGCAAACCATCGAAAACTGTGCGGCAGATAGCTGGTATCTGGTCATGACCCACAGCCATGTACTTGATCAACAACTGGTCGAAGCCATTTTGACACGTGCCGATGCCCGTTTCTGCGGTTTGATCGGCTCTAAATCCAAGGCGGCGAGTTTTCGCAGTCGGCTAAAACGAAAGGGCTTTGCTGAAGATGAAATTGATGGCCTGACTTCACCTGTCGGCCTGCCGGAACTCAAAGGCAAGCAGCCGATGGAGATCGCGGTTTCGGTGGTGGCACAAATGATGATTTTGAATGGGCTGGCTTCTGATTAACTTAAAATCTGAGTTGACCGCTACGAGAGATGAACAAGCACATGAATCACTCATTGAAGGTGTGTTTTCCCCTTTTACTCTATGGGTGAAAGGCGCTACAGGATTTATTTTTACTTATGCCAGCCTGCAAGCTATTTGCCGAGGATTTTGCTAGGATAAGGAACCCAAACCAATAAACAGACTATAAATGGGATTTCTAAGCACACACATACTGGATACCGCCCAGGGAAAACCCGCTCACAATGTGACGGTTCGCCTGTATTCTGTGGGTGAAGGGCGAAGCCTGGTAAAGTCGCTGCTAACCAATGCTGACGGGCGTACTGACGAGCAGCTTCTGAGTGAAGAGGAATTCAAACTTGGCACCTGGGAGCTGGTTTTTAACGTGGCGGACTACTTCTCAGGCAGCGCGCTGAGCTGTGATGAGCCACCCTTTCTGGACGAGATCACACTTCGATTTACCATCAGCCGTAACGATCATTACCATGTTCCGCTACTGGTCTCCCCGTGGAGTTACAGCACCTATCGCGGTAGCTAGGGAAGCACTGGTGCGCCAATGACTGAAACCACCCGAGTGATTCGATGCCTGATCAATGGGGAAGTCATAGACATTGATGGCACGGTAGCCATCACCAAATCCGTACTAAATTATTTACGCGAAGACCTGCAACTGGTTGGCAGTAAAGAGGGGTGTGCCGAAGGGGATTGCGGGGCCTGCACCGTGGTGCTGGGTGAGCTTCGTGAAAACAAACTTCAGATGCGTGCGGTCAACGCCTGTATTCAGTTTGTGCCTACGCTCAATGGCAAGGCGCTATTTACGGTCGAATATCTGCGCCAGTTAGCCAATGAAGGCCAAAGTAACCCGTCGAAAATGCACCCGGTGCAACAGGCGATGGTCGATTTCCACGGCTCTCAATGCGGCTTTTGCACCCCCGGGTTCGTCATGTCGCTGTGGGGGGTTTATCTTGAACATCAGGCAAAAGACACACAGCCGGACAAGGCCCAAGTTCGTAGCGCTCTGTCGGGCAACCTCTGTCGATGCACGGGTTATCGCCCCATCCTGGCGGCGGGCGAAAACATGATGAATTACCCTGAAGTTCAGTTTAACCGCCGCTTGATTGAGAAAAAGTTGCACAGCCTTGAGCAATCTCAAACACTGGCTTATCAGCATAATGACCACCATTTTTTCGCGCCCCGAACACTGTCAAGGCTGACTGAATTAAGAAGCCGGCACCCCAATGCAACCCTGCTGGCCGGCTCAACCGATATCGGTCTGTGGGTCAACAAACAGTTCAGGGATCCGGGTGACATTATCTATCTTGGAGAGGTAGAAGAACTCAGACAAGTCACGGAAGATGAGCACTGTATCACCATCGGTGCAGCGGTCTGCTTAAGCGATGCCTTCGCCCACATTGAATCCCACTACCCGCAAATCAGGCAGCAATGGGAACGTTTTGCATCAACACCGATTCGCAATGCCGGCACGCTAGGGGGCAACGTTGCCAATGGCTCGCCCATCGGGGACTCTATGCCCTGGCTGATCGCGTTGGGGGCACAACTACAACTCTCAAACCAGACGCAGCAACGCCGCCTTGCTCTGGAAGATTTTTACCTCGACTACATGAAGAAGGATTTGGCAGCCGATGAAGTCGTCGAATCTATTTTAGTGCCGAAACCACGGGCTCAGCAGGTCTTTCGCACCTATAAACTCGCCAAACGCTACGACTCCGATATCTCCGCAGTCTGCGCTGCATTTTGCCTGACCCTGGATGGAAATATTATTGGTGATGCCCGGGTCGCCTTCGGCGGGGTCGCGGCCACACCAAAACGCGCAGGGCTAACTGAAAAGACTTTGCGAGGAAAAAGCTGGACAGAAACCACAGTTCGGGATGCGATGTCAGCACTTGCCGAGGATTATTCACCTCTGAGCGATATGCGTGCCAGCGCTGAGAATCGAATTGAAGGCGTTAAAAACCTGATGTATCGTTTTTATCTTGAAACCCGACCGGAGCACACGCTCAAACCCGACCAGGTCAGCGTGTTCAGTTAAAATGAGCAAATCAACCCAAAAACAACTCGCCACGAATCGGGTCTGTGTGCATGAATCAGCACATATGCACGTCAGTGGAGAGGCCGTTTACGTTGATGACATACCGGAACTGGCTGGCACCCTGCATTGCGCACTCGGTTTAAGTGCTGAGGCGCACGCAAACATAAATGCGATTGATCTGGAAGCGGTACGCGCTGTACCGGGTGTGATCGCGGTTTTCACCGCGGCGGATATTCCCGGTGTTAACGACTGCGGGCCGATCAATCACGACGACCCGATCCTGGCTGACAGTCTTGTACAATACACGGGGCAACCCTTATTTGCAGTCGTCGCGACCTCACACGATATTGCAAGATTTGCAGCCACTCAGGCCACTGTTGACTATTCACCCCTGCCTGCTGCGCTCGACCCCCTGGAGGCCTGCAAAGCAGGTTCACTGGTGGTTCCACCGATGCAACTGCAACAGGGCGATGCAGAGAAACAATTGCACAGCGCCAGGCATCGAATGCAGGGGCAATTTTCGGTTGGCGGGCAGGAGCAATTTTACCTGGAGGGTCAGATTTCGTATGTTATCCCGGTTGAAGATCAGCGATTTCATGCCTATTGTTCAACCCAGCATCCCAGTGAAATGCAGCAACTGATATCCCACGCACTGGATATCGATGCCAACCGTGTCACCGTCGAAATTCGACGCATGGGGGGCGGTTTTGGCGGAAAAGAATCTCAATCCGCATTGTTCGTCTGTGTTGCGGCCGTCTGTGCCAACGCGCTCAAGCGCCCGGTCAAACTACGTCTTGACCGTGACGATGATTTTTTGATCACCGGCAAACGTCACGACTTTTACTATGACTACGATGTCGGTTTTGATGAAAACGGGGTCATACAGGCCGCACGTATCGAAATGGTTTCCAGGGCAGGCTTCTCTACCGACCTTTCACCCCCGGTCGCTGCCAGGGCCGCCTGTCATTTTGACAATGCCTATTATCTAAGCGATGTTGATATCAAGGTGCTGTGCGCGAAGACCAACACTCAATCCAATACGGCGTTTCGTGGCTTTGGCGGGCCTCAGGGCGCGATTGCCATCGAATACATCATTGATGATATTGCCCGCACACTGGGCTGTGATGCGCTGGAGGTTCGCAAGGCCAATTTTTACGGCATAGATGAACGCAATGTCACACCCTATGATCAGCCTGTCGAAGACAACGTCATTGTAGAACTTGTTGAGCAGCTACAAGCCTCAAGCGAATACCAGCAGCGCCTGAACAAAATACGGGAATATAACCAGAATAGCGAAATCCTGAAAAAAGGCATTGCCCTGACGCCGCTTAAGTTCGGCATTTCATTTAATATGGTGCATTTCAACCAGGCGGGTGCGCTGGTGCATGTTTATCTTGATGGTACCGTCCTGGTCAACCATGGCGGCACTGAGATGGGCCAGGGCCTGAACACCAAGGTTGCGCAGGTGGTTGCAAAAGAACTGGGCGTCAACATCAAATTCGTGAGTGCCACCGCCACGCGTACCGATAAAGTTGCCAATACCTCTGCCACCGCCGCATCAACCGGTGCAGACTTAAACGGCAAGGCGGCACAAAACGCGGCGCAAAAAATCAAACAGCGGCTAACTGAATTTGCAGCAGCGCATTATCGGGTCAATGCTCAGGACATCGTATTTGAAAACGGCCAGGTGATTTTCGGCGCAACAACCATAGCCTTTGCTGAATTGATTCTCAAAGCCTATGCCGCACGCATTCAACTCTGGTCTGATGGTTTTTATGCCACGCCGAAACTGCAATGGGACAGTGCCGTACTCAAAGGCCGGCCATTTTTCTATTTTGCTTATGGTGCCTCGGTATCGGAGGTGCAGATCGATACGCTGACTGGCGAATGGAAACTGTTGCGCGCAGATTTACTGCACGATGCAGGCAACTCGATTAACCCCGCAATCGATATCGGGCAGGTTGAGGGCGCATTCATTCAGGGCATGGGCTGGCTCACCACGGAGGAGCTCTGGTGGAACGATAAAGGTCGGCTGATGACACATGCTCCGTCAACCTATAAAATACCGGCGATCAATGACTGCCCGGATGATTTTCGGGTTGCGCTGTTTAAAAACAGGAATCACGAGGATTCCATCATGCGCTCCAAGGCGGTGGGCGAACCGCCGTTATTATTGTCTTTTTCAGTGTTTTTTGCGATTCGTGATGCAATTGCCAGTGTGGCGGGCTATAAGGTAAATCCACCTTTAAATGCTCCGGCGAGTTGCGAGGAGATTTTGAACGCGGTAAATGCAACCAGGTCGGGAGCCTGATAGCAGTTTAAAACAATAAATCATGCTCATTCAAAATAGTAAGAAATATTTCGTCATAAACCGAATGAAGGGTTAAATATGGAATCCTACATCCTGGAAATCCTGAACCTGTTCGGCCGCTGGTTACACATGATAACCGGCATCGCCTGGATTGGCGCCTCCTTTTATTTTGTATGGCTGGACAATCACCTGCTCCCCCCCCTCAAGCAGTCAGATGCAGATCAGGGGGTCGGCGGCGAGGTCTGGTCCGTACACGGCGGGGGAATGTATCACGCGCAGAAATATCTTGGTGCCCCCCCCCGGATGCCGGAGCATTTACACTGGTTTAAATGGGAGGCCTATTCCACGTTCCTATCGGGCCTGTTTCTACTGATACTCATCTACTGGTATGGTGCGGAGCTCTATACCATTGACCCTCAAGTACTGGTTCTAAGCAAGCCTGCCGCTATCGGCATTGGCATTGCGACACTGGTGCTGGGTTGGCTGATATATGATCTTCTATGCCGTTCTGCAATAGGCAATAATGATAAATGGATGGGGCTGGCAATCCTGGTATTCATCAGCCTCACCGCCTTTGTATTGAGCGAGGTCTTCAGTGGTCGAGCTGCTTTTATTCATTATGGCGCCATGCTGGGCACCATCATGGTGGCCAATGTGTTTTTTGTCATTATACCCGGGCAGAAAAAAATGGTGGGCGCTATCAAGGCCGGCAAAACACCCGACCCGATTCACGGCATTCGTGGTAAGCAACGCTCAGTACACAATACCTACTTTACGCTGCCGGTTTTGTTTGTGATGATCAGCAACCACTATGCACTGAGTTACAACAACACTTATAACTGGCTTATCCTCATCGCTATCTCGCTCGCCGGAGCGTTAATACGCGTGTATTTTGTCGCCAGGCACAAAGGCCAGGCTTCACCCTTTAGCCTCATTTTTGCGGGTATTTTACTGGCTGCTTCGATCGTCGTGGCAGCACCCAAACCCGCCGCGCCCGTTAGTGGTGAAGCCGTCAGCTTTGCCGAAGTTAAACAGATTGTCGTCAGCCGTTGCACCGCCTGCCATTCGCAAACCCCGACCCAGGCGGGTTTTGCCTCTGCACCTTCCGGTATTTTGCTCGATACCGACGTACAGTTGCTGACACAGGCGCCCAATATTTATCAACAGTCCGTGGTCGCTAAAGCGATGCCGCTGGGAAACCTTACCGGCATGACTGACGAGGAGCGGACAATAATCAACCGCTGGTTTATTGCGGGTGCCAGACCATGACCCCCTGAATATGAATAATCAAGACTATCCTCGCGACCTGGTCTGCTACGCCGGAGACCCACCCCACCCTCATTGGCCCGGCAAGGCGCGCATTGCGCTGCAGTTCGTGATTAATTACGAAGAAGGCGGTGAGCGCTGCCTGTTGCATGGCGACAACGAATCTGAAGCTTTTTTGTCCGAAATCGTAGGGGCCGAACCCTACCCCAACGCACGCCATATGAGCATGGAGTCACTGTATGAATACGGGGCGCGTGTTGGATTCTGGCGGTTACGGCAAATGTTCGTAGAACGTAATATTCCGGTTACGGTATTCGGTGTTGCAATGGCGTTGGAACGTCACCCGCGTGCGGTTGAGGCGATGCTCAAAGCGAACTGGGAGATCGCCTCGCACGGCTATCGCTGGATAGATTATAAGAATGTTCCCGAGACGGTGGAACGTGAACACCTGTTCAAAGCCATCGATATCCATACCCGCGTGACCGGACAAAGACCGCAGGGCTGGTATCTAGGTCGATGCAGTGAAATCAGCCACCGCCTTGCGCTCGAAGAAGGTGGCTTTGTCTATAATGCCGACAGCTATGCCGATGATCTGCCTTACTGGAGTTTGGTACACGACACCCCTCAACTCATGGTGCCTTATACGCTGGATGCCAACGACATGCGCTTTGCTACAGCGCAGGGTTTTAACAGCGGCGAGCAATTTTATCAGTACCTCAAAGACAGTTTTGATGTGTTATACGCCGAAGGTGAAACCTCGCCCAAAATGATGTCGGTCGGTTTGCATTGCCGCCTGGCGGGGCGACCCGGACGCGCCGCTGCGGTGGCACGCTTTCTCGACTATGTACAGCAGTTTGATCAGCTA
>JAAELZ010000052.1 GCA_024226105.1 Pseudomonadota bacterium
CTGGCCTCACATAGCGGCCACGAGATTGCCAGCGAACAGATGCGTGGCTTTGGGGGTATGCTCAGTTTTATGCTCAAAGAAAATAGTTTTGATGCGGTGCGCCGTTTTGTTCCCCGCATGCGCTTTGCCCATGCTGCGGCCAACCTTGGTGCGGTTGAAACTACAATTGGCCCCCCCGCCACAACCAGCCACGTGGAATGTACCGCCGAAGAACGGGCTGCGATGGGAATCCCAGAAAGCTTGATTCGTTACTCGACCGGGATTGAGAATGTGGAGGATTTAATCAACGATTTGAAACAAGCCTTGAGTATATTTGACCCGGCCTAACAGGCACTTCGATATTTTCAGAAAACGGGAGTTCAAGAAATATGAAAGAAAAATCTAATTTGGAAGCGACTCCGCTTCGTTATGCTGGCGTTGCAACTTTGTTGAGAAGACCTGTGGTAAGCGACCCCTCAGGCGTAGATATTGCCCTGATTGGGGTGCCCTATGATGGCGCTACCGAAAACCGACCGGGGCCGCGACATGGCCCTCGGGAAATCCGTAATATGTCAAGTTTTACCCGTTCCATTCATCATGTGACGCGCGTGAATCCTTATGAACTTTGCCACGTCGCAGATTTAGGTGATGTTAATTTCTCGAATCCTTTTGACCTGCACCAATGCTTTGCCGACATCACTGATTTTTACCGCAAGATTTGGGCAGCCGGGGCAATGCCTCTGAGTGTAGGCGGCGATCACTCGATTAGTCTCCCGATTTTACGGGCCATTGCGGCTGACCGATCCGTCGGTATGGTGCATATAGATGCTCATACCGATATGAGTGATCATGAATTTGGGTATAAGTTCACCCATGGCACCCCCTTCCGACGAGCCATGGAAGAAGGTCTCCTGGATACAAAGCGGACGATTCAAATTGGTATTCGGGGGTCCCAAAACTC
>JAAELZ010000053.1 GCA_024226105.1 Pseudomonadota bacterium
AATAATGGATAGTATTAGCGTGTCCTGACAGCCCTATATCGAAACTATCGGATGTTTCAGCGCTTAAGTTGGGGTTACCAAACCCGGGGAAATACAACTCATTGAAGGTCGGGGCTTTAAAAGCCGATCCATAAGCGGCGGTCCAACGCATGTTGCCGGCAAAATCCTGCCCGATACTTGCACCGCCCGTGGATTCATTGCCAAACTGTTCGTTGTCATCGTTCCTGAGCGAAAGCTGTAGGTCCGTCTGGCCAAATTTCCCCAGGTACTGAGCAAACAGGCCGGTATTGTCACGACTATCTACGGCATAGTCAGTGGTACCGTTAACTTTATCCTCATAATAATCAAGGCCCAGCGTTACCTCACCGTTGCCGCCGGCGAGTATGTCATTCTGGAAGGTGAACTGGTTTCTGTCGGTGTTAAAACTACTGTCAAAAACACCATCTTTCAAATTGTCGGAATGATCTTTGGTTTTTGCGGCCAGCAGGTCGATATTCCAGATATCACTGGCGGCTATTTCCAGTTTGCCACCCAGAACCTGGTTGATCGATTCGCGTTCATTGGTAAAACTACCATCATAGTCCAGCTCGGAGTTGATATGCAGGGCGTTGATAGAGGCGTTAACGCTGGAACCCAGTTTTACGCCGCCCGCCAGGGTAATTGAATCGTTATTGTATCCATCATCATCCGGTTCTATGGTGAAACAACCACCACCATCAGGAAATGGTTTGCCGCGACAGGCGTCAAAGCCGTCGGTTTTAAAACTGGATACATTGGCACTATACCAGGCTGTGTTATCGCGGCCTGATAAACCGGCATTCAGGCCGGCACTGGAATGGCTGCCGCCGGAGAGCGATACATTTGCCTGTGTTTTATTCCCCTGGGGCTTGCGGGTAAATATCTGAATGACACCACCGATAGCATCGGAGCCATACAGGCTGGATCGCGGGCCGCGTACCACTTCGATGCGTTCGATCTGGTCGGTTGGAATATCCTGGATTGCGGCCGCTCCACTGGTAGCGGAACTAACGCGTACGCCATCAATTAAAATCAGCGTGTGATCCGATTCGGTGCCGCGCATAAAAACGGATGCCTGTGCCCCTCTGCCGCCGTTTGTCACCATGGTCAGACCCGGCGTTAAGCGCAGCAGGTCGGTTACCGTAGCATTTGGGCGTTTATCAATTTGCTTGCGGTCGATAACCGTAACCGGTGCCAGCGTTTCATCAACGGTTTGCGCTGTGCGTGATCCGGTAATGACGATAGTCATGCGATTTTCGTCTTCAGCGGCGTAGCTAGTTGAAGTGGCTAACAAAATAGCCGCTAAGCCACCAGCGAAACTGGCGTAGGGATTGAGAATCATATTGATCTCCTCATGAATGCACTCACCCGTGCAATGATTGGAAAAAGCGACTCTAAAAAGCAATGAAAAGTCACCTGCGATTTGCAGGCCGGTCTCCGGACTCATGAGGCAGAAACTACGTTCTGACGCCTACGCCTTCCCGTGTTGTGGGTGGACTCCTAACACAGTGGCATATTGTACGCGCTCACTCATTTACCGTTGCGGGGGCAGTACCGGGATGGTTATAACTCTTTGGGTAGTAACGCACCGGTTTCCCGTTTCACTCGCTGCAGCCTGGAAATTAATGGCTTGCTGGCTGAGAACCTGCGGCGTGAATATTACAGGAAAACTTCGTAATAGAACAAGCAGTGCTTTTATCTATGTGTAAAATAGCGCTCAGATTTGGTGAGCATTTGGATCGCTCGGTAAATAAAAAATCAGGATTGTAGGGTGGATAAGCGCAGCGCATCCACCATTTATTTTCAAACTCGGTGGGCGCGCTTTACCCACCTTTTATCCAGGCACTATACAAAACGATCACACGCTGCTCATGAATTCGACTTCCACCCGCCGAACCCTGTTCACAGGGCTGTCGCTCGCCCTGTGCGTCGCGGTTTCTATTTCGGTGCTATCCGGTTCCATCCAGATCGATTTGCACGAAGCGCTGCAAATTCTTGCGCACCAGTTTGGGTTTGGCGTATTGCCTGAAGAGGGCGGTGACATGCAGGTCAAGCAGGCGGTGCTGATGCAGATACGCCTGCCGCGTGTGGCCCTGGCTATTATCACCGGCCTGACGCTGGCCGTGAGCGGCACGGTGATGCAAGGTTTGTTTCGCAATCCACTGGCCGACCCGGGTTTGATGGGGATTTCTGCAGGCTGCGCGTTTGGTGCAGCCCTGTTTGCGGTTCTGGGAGCCAACTGGCTGGCAACCCTGGGCGGGCTTTCTTCGGTCTGGGCTTTGCCTGTGGCTGCATTTCTGGGCGGGCTGCTCAGTACCTGGCTGGTATTCTTCCTGGGGCGTTCCGGGCAGAGAACCGATGTTGCTACCATGTTGCTGGCCGGCATAGCGATTAACGTTATCGCCACAGCGGGCACCAGCGCACTGAAATTTGTCGCTGATGATCAGGCGTTGCGCGGGGTGGTTTTCTGGTTAATGGGCAACCTCGGTTCCACGCCCTGGGATCGCCTGTTATGGGTGGCGCCGGTACAACTTGTTTCGGTATTCGCCATGTTTCGTTATGCCCCGACGCTAAATGCCCTGTTGCTCGGTGAAGCCGAAGCACAGCACCTTGGTTTCAATGTTGAGCGCAGTAAACGTATTTTAATCCTGCTGGTGGCATTAAGTGTGGGTTTGTCGGTCTCGCTGGCGGGTGTAATCGGTTTTGTCGGGCTGGTGGTGCCGCATTTGCTGCGGCGCGTGGTGGGGGCAGATCATCGTGTTTTATTACCCGCCTCGGCATTACTTGGCGCCGTGCTGGTATTGCTCGCAGACTGGTTGTCGAGGACGCTTCTGGCGCCGACTGAGATTCCGGTGGGCATACTCATGGCCCTGACGGGCGGGCCGTTTTTTATCTGGCTACTGCTCACCACAAGGTACCGGTTTGTACGATGAGTCTGATTGCTGAAAATGTAAGTCTGCACGCCAATGGTGAGATTCGCTTGTGCGAAATCTCGTGCGAGATACGCCCGGGTGAGTTAACCGTCATCATTGGCCCCAATGGTTCGGGTAAAACCAGCCTGATCAAAACCCTGGCAGGAGAGCTAATCCCCACGCAGGGGCACCTAAGCCTGGATGGTCTCGATTTACGGGAATGGAAGGCCGGGGAACTGGCACAACGCCGCGCGGTGATGCCCCAGCATGCGACACTGGACTTCCCGTTTCGTGTGTCTGACGTGGTCGCACTCGGGCGTAGCCCCTATCCACGTGACCTGCAAAAAGATCAAAATCTGGTCGAAGAAGCAATGGCCTGTTTTGATGTTAAAGCACTTGCCGATCGCATGTATACAAGCTTGTCCGGAGGTGAGCGCCAACGTGTTCAACTTGCGCGCGTGTGGGTTCAGCTACGCCAGCCGGAGGGCGCATTGCCGCGTTATCTGTTACTGGATGAGCCCAGTTCTGCGCTGGATTTAAGGCATCAGCGGGAATTGCTTGCTTTGCTTAAAAATTCGGTGCACAGTGGGCAGTTCGGTGTGGCGACGGCCTTGCATGATCTGAATAGTGCGGCGCAGTACGCTGATCAACTGATATTGTTGAACAAGGGATTTATTGCCGCTTCGGGTTCACGTGAACAGGTTTTCACCACTGAGAACATCACTAATATCTATAAGGTCCCGGTTGAGTTTCTAGGTTATACAGCAGGTAAAAAGCAGGTCATAGCGGTTCCGGATATTGGGGTTACAGATGATTAGCGTGGTGTCGCTCGTAGTGGCATTACTGCTCGATAAACTGTTGGGTGAACCATCGCGCTATCACCCTCTGGTTGGTTTTGGTGCTCTTGCAGGCGCTGCGGAAAAGTTTTTATACGCTGATTCAAAATTGCGTGGCTTGCTTGCCATGGCGTTATTGCTGGTTCCATTAACGCTGTTGCTTATATTGTTTCAGCGGTGGCTGGATCATTGGCTGGTCGGCGTGATTGTTTTATACCTGGCGTTGGGTTGGCAGAGTTTGATGTCTCATGCACAAGGCGTACAGGAAGCTTTGTTACAGTCAGATATCGGGCTGGCGCGGAAAAACCTTGGTTTTATGGTGAGTCGGGAGACGCGGGCACTGGACCAGACGGGCATCGCAAAAGGCGTTGTGGAATCCGTGCTGGAGAACGGAAATGATGCGATATTTGGTGCGATATTCTGGTTTATGGTCGCCGGTGCGCCGGGGGTGCTGGTGTATCGCCTGGTGAATACGCTGGATGCCATGTGGGGTTATCGAAACGGACGCTATTTGCATTTTGGCTGGGCGGCAGCAAGGCTGGACGATATTCTGAATCTGTTTCCTGCGCGGCTAAGCGCATTGAGTTATGCGCTGGCTGGCCAGTACGAGGTTGCTATGCGTTGCTGGAAGGAACAGGGCTGGAACTGGAAAAGCCCCAATGCCGGCCCGGTGATGGCTGCGGGGGCCGGTAGCCTGGGGCTATTGCTGGGCGGGTCAGAGAACTACCACGGGCAGATGCAATCACGTATTAGACTGGGTGAGGGGCGGGAGCCTGACGTTCAGTCCATCGTGGATGCGGAGAGCCTGATTCAGCGCTCGTTGTTAATCTGGGTTCTTGTAATTGCAATTGGGACAGGCTTTTTTTATGTTTTTAGCGGGCTGAGTACATGACAACATTAATGGTGCAGGGCACCACATCAGATGCGGGAAAAAGCGCGGTGGTGACGGGGTTGTGTCGCTGGTTGCAGCGCAGGGGCATTAGAGTCGCACCGTTCAAACCACAGAACATGGCACTCAATAGTGTGGTCACGCAGGACGGGGGCGAAATTGGCCGCTCACAGGCCGTGCAGGCCCGCGCAGCGGGCCTTGAGCCGCATACGGATATGAACCCGATCCTGTTGAAGCCACAAACGGATCAGGGTGCACAGGTGATTGTGCAGGGGCATGCGCTGACCACTATGGAAGCGCAGGATTATCATCGATATAAGCAGCGTGCCATGCAGGCCGTGCTTGAATCGTATCAACGTCTGAAACAGCAATATGATGTCATTATTGTCGAAGGGGCGGGCTCGCCCGCGGAGATCAATTTACGCGAGAACGACATTGCCAATATGGGTTTTGCTGAGCAGGTGGATTGCCCGGTGGTGCTGGTGGGGGATATAAATCGTGGGGGTGTGTTCGCGCAACTGGTGGGAACCCTGGCTCTGATTTCAGAGAGTGAAGCGGCACGTATCCGTGGTTTTATTATTAATCAATTTCGCGGAGATATTGCTTTACTGACGGGGGGGCTGGACTGGCTGAGCAAATACACCGCCAGGCCGGTGCTGGGGGTGTTGCCGCACCTGCATGGCCTGCACCTGGAGGCGGAAGATGCGCTGAACAATGAGCAGGCCTGCGATGATAGCGGCACGCGTTTGAAGGTTGTGGTGCCGGTATTACCTCGCATCAGTAACCACACTGATTTTGACCCCCTGCGCCAGCAACCACAGCTGGATTTTCAATTTATCGGGGTACAGGATGCCATCCCGCCGGCAGATCTAATTATTTTACCGGGTAGTAAATCGGTGGCCGATGACCTGGCTTTTCTACTTGAGAATGGCTGGTCCGGACACTTGAAGAAACACCTGCGCTACGGCGGAAAGCTAATGGGCATTTGCGGTGGTTTCCAGATGCTGGGGCAGTTTATTCATGACCCGAACCGCCTGGAATCGCAAACCTTATGTGCCCGGGGCCTGGGGCTTATTGATTTACACACAACGCTGGCGGCACAAAAAACGCTTGGCAACGTGACCGGCTATTTTAAACATCAGGACTTTCCCGTCAGCGGTTATGAAATTCATGCGGGGGAGTCGTGCGGATCCGCGTTGGAACGCCCCGCTTTTATAATCGAGGGTCAGCCCGAAGGTTCGATTAGTGAGGACCAGCAGATATTGGGAACCTATTTGCACGGCATATTCGAATCTGGCACAGGTTGTCAGGAAATTCTACGATGGGCCGGCCTGCATCAGGCGCAACCGCTTGACTATGCGGCCTTGCGCGAGCAGGGAATCGATCGTCTGGCGGATGCAATAGAAGTCTCCCTTGATGTCGCCCAGCTACGCAGCCTGATTCCCGAACTAATTAAGTAGGATAATAAAGCATGAAACGTTTAGTACTGGGTGGGGTTAAATCGGGCAAAAGCCGTTATGCGGAGCAGCAGGCCAGGGCATGGGCCACACAAGCCGGGAACTCGGATCACTCGGTGGTCTATCTGGCGACCGCAGAGAATCACGAAGACGGTGATTTTTCACGACGTATATCCCGGCATAGAGCACAGCGCCCGACTGAATGGATAACAATTGAAGAGCCGTTCAATATTTCCGCGATCATTGCCAGTGCTTCCGGGAAAAACCAGTGTGTACTGCTGGAGTGTTTGACGCTCTGGGTAAGTAATTTGCTGCAGGACGAGGCGATGTTATCTCAGCATATTGATGATTTTTGCCAAATATTTGATGCCTATGAAGGAGAGATAATCGTGGTCAGCAATGAAACAGGCCTTGGCATAATGCCACCCAACGCCTTAGCGCGCCGATTTGGTGATGAAGTCGGTATATTGCACCAACGGTTGGCAGGCTTATGCGATGAAGTCGTATTGACGGTGGCCGGGCTACCAACCATTTTGAAACCCTCTAAATAGATAAATAGACAAATAAATGATGAACTGGATTATAGAGAAAGCGGCGAAGCTGAATGCTGAGTCGCGTAATGCCGCCTTATCCCGTCAGGGCACCCTTACCAAACCTCCAGGGTCGCTCGGGCAGTTAGAAGAGATGGCGATATGGTTGGCAGAACGACAGGCCAGTGACCGGCCTACTGTAGAAGAGG
>JAAELZ010000054.1 GCA_024226105.1 Pseudomonadota bacterium
ATCCAGGCGTGCGATAAACTGACGATCCTTCGATGACAAATCGTCTGGTAATTGTTGGCTCGATGCACCTTCGGGCAATAATAGATACTGGGCTGCGCGTCGTAGTGCACGTTGCCTGCTCAGGGTGCTTGTCAACTGGTCTTCAATCCAGGGCCACTTTTGCGCTACCAAAGAGATAGGCACAAGTCGATTTCTACTCAACTGAACGGTGCCAGAAGTGTCCACAGATACCTCGCTATCCCCCCCCAGGCCTACCGTTTTCATGTCTATGGCGCGCACCAGGGTATGAAAGCCGCCTATGTCAGAACCCTGTTCATTTAAGGTGGGCCAGCCATTCTTGACGGTCGCCACGTCTGATGTAGTACCACCCATGTCTGCAATCACAAAATCAGATAAACCACATAAAAAACGTGCGCCGATTACGCTGGCCGCGGGGCCGGATAATATGGTTTCAATAGGCTTGTGCGTCACCTCATCGGCACTGGTTATGGAGCCATCGCCTTTTACGACCATAATCTTCGCATCAATATCCAGCCGCTTTAAACTGGATTCTACGGCCCTTTCCAGTGCAACGATGAGCGAAATTATCCGCGCGTTGAGCGTTGCAGTCAGCGCACGGCGTGGTCCGTTGAGTGAATCAGATAAATCACAGGAGGCGGTTACCGGGCAACCCGTTTTATCGTGTATCAATGCCTGAACGAGTCGCTCATGGCTCGGGTTGCGGACTGAGTAGTGGGCCGCCACGGCAAAGGCGTCCATTTTTCCTGCATCGCCCGGCAGGGCAGAATTGACCGTTTCAATGGCCAGCGGCGCCTGCTCTTCCCCGGTATAAATATGCCCGCCGTCGATGCGTATAATTTTTGCATCAGGAACAGCTTTGCTTATTTCGGTGCGTTCGACCATGGCATCATCAAAGCCAATCAGGAACACTCCGACCGATGAGCCGTGTCCCTCGACCAGGGCATTGGTAGCCAGCGTTGTTGATAGACATACTATTGAAATAGCAGAGCGATCAAAAAACTCACCGGCGGCATTTAACACTGTTTCAAGTGCCCGGGTGACACCTATTGATAAATCGCCTTTGGTCGTCAGTGCCTTTGCGGTTGCGATGACAGCGTGGTTTTTTGAATCAATAATTACGGCATCTGTGTAGGTGCCGCCCGTATCAATGCCTACGGTGTAATCTTTTTTCGTCAAGTTGTTCATGCCACTGCTCGGTAATTACCACCGAGTATATTTTCTCCCGCTAACAATGCAATCATTATGAGCGCATCACTTTGCTCCTCGCAATGACAAATGTGCCTGAAACCATTGGGGGCCGCCCCTGTTTTTCGTTTATTTTGCTAAACAGAGAGCATAAACATGTCATTTTGATGTAACTTTATGTCTATTTTTGAAACTTGTAGTGTGCCTGAATTGGGTAGACTGACCGTTCATTTCTCAAACTGGACAGGTGTGATATGCGAAGAGCTAAAAAATCATCGGGTACGCGTTATATTGATTCTCGAATTGCCCAGCTTAAATCCGACCGTGATTTATCGACTAATTCCGCCGATATAATGTGGTATAACCGAACCATGCAGGAACTGGACTGGGCCAAACAGGCAATTACCGGGGACTATTCCGATCAATGCGTACTGGAACGAACCGCTTAAACCCGATTCCTGGCTGCCGCCCGCCCATCGCAGTAATAATAAAACCGCAAAGATCAGCGGTGGGTGCTGGCAGTTATCCGCCGGAAGAGATCGAAATCTGTTTGTTAAACAGGGCCCGGTTTATCTAAATCACTATACATTATATCGGCCCGGGCACTCATTTTGCCGATATTCATGCTTCGCTACTATTCAATGTGATCTCCGAGATCAGTGTTTCCCTGTAAGTATTCCCCTTGGCAAGATACAGGTTGATCAAATTAAGCTTACGATTGTATTTTTCAGTATCGGTATCGTTTTGCTGAACTGCCAATCTGCCCTGATATTTCAGCTTTTCCTGCTCAAGAAGTTCGAGCAGTTTGTCGGTCTTCTTGACCCTTTTCCTGATGGATCCTTGCTCGTGGCTTTCGCCAATCAGTTTATCCAGCTTTTTTCTGAGCTTTTTTTTCGCCATTGTTCTGCCTGTGAGGGTTTTGTTTTAATGAAAGGAATGATTAATCGCTCACGTGAGCACTCGTTTCTGAATCCACCACTTCGCCAACTTCCTTTTCGCTTAAAGAAATCATCTCTTCTACCTTTTTAAGTTCAACGTCACTGGTTGAGAACAGAATTTTACCCACATCCAGCATGCCTTTAACCGCCTCCCGGGTGAAGGTTCGATCATTCATAATAGACGTAGCGGTGAAGGAATCTATTTCGCCTTTTCTGATTAATTCGTCCAGGCGTTCAATCGTCTTTTTTCTGTATTTCTTGATTTGTATCCTGAGCTCATCAAGACCGATTAAGATGTTTGCATCGTTATCCTTGTCATTTTTTAATTTGTCCAGTTCCTTAATCACGGACGCTATGTGGATACGCATATTATTGTATTCATTTCGAACGACTTCGTTATTCGATTTGAAATAGCTTGTCATATTGTCCCTCAGACCATCAACAGCTTTGATGCTTTCAGACAGTTTCAGGCAGGCCAGGCGAAGCTCAAATAGCTGAGATTGTTGCTCAGCGGGAACAGAACCCTGACCCCTGGATATATATTCAATGATGGCAGCAAATAAAGGTTTTACTTTTGTCTGGTATCGTTCATCGAAATCATATTCGACAATTTTCTGATCCTCACGGATTTCTTTGCGCAAGTCCTTACCTTCTTCGAGCATGGATTGCTCCATGTGTAAACCGTTGATGAACAATAAAGCCGTGTTATTGTAGAGATGGATGATTTCGTTGCGAACGCTTTTAATCAGCGTCTCCGGGAATTCGAGCGCGGCATCATTCAGAAAATAGGGCTCGGTTATGTCTTTTTTGCGGGGCTTGATGGTTTTTTCCAGAAAAATAACCAGCCTGCCGACAAAAGGCGCCATCACCGCAACACCCACGAAGTTAAACACGGTATGAAATACTGCCAGTTTCAGGGTGTAGTCTTCTGCACCAATACCCAGTAGGGTGCTCAGGTAGTCTACGACCTGTATGATGAACTGAATGCCGATGATTGCGATCAGCCCTGTTGTAACATTAAATATCAGGTGCGCGCCCGCGAGCCGTTTGCCCTGATAGTTTGAACTCAGAGAACCAATAATGGCGGTAATAGTGGTGCCAATATTTGCGCCGATGGCGAGTGCGATGGCATTTTCATAGGTAACGTGCTGTAAGGATAATGCTGTAATGATCAATACCATTGTCGCATGGCTGGATTGCATTACCACGGTTGCGGCCATGCCAATTAATGTGTAAATCAACAGGCCCTTGATGCCGGGGATAGCAAATTCTGCCAGATCAATCTGGTCTTTGAAGGCTTCAAACCCTTCTTTCATATAGTGGATGCCGAGAAACAGGAAGCCTAATCCAGCAAGGATGTACCCAAAACCCCGCAGGTGTTTTGATTTCTGAAACGATAATACCAATCCCACCACCAGCATGGGCATGGCGTAAGCCGATATTTTTACCTTGAGCCCGAACGCGGCAATCATCCATGCACCCGTCGTGGTTCCCAAATTGGCGCCAAATATGATGCCGATTCCAGCAGCGAGGCTGATTAAACCCGCACTGATAAATGAAATTGAGATCACCGAGACCAGCGAGCTGGATTGCATAATGGTGGTAGAAACAACGCCAAATCCGATGCTCTTCCATAACTTGTCGGTAGTCTTTGCCAGTAGTTTTTCCAGCAAGCCCCCGGTGAACGCGTTAAAACCGTTTTCCAGAAAGTACATTCCGAAAAGGAAAATTGAAACCCCGGCCGCGATGGTTTGAAAATCTGGACTGGCCCAAAATCCAACCAGTAAAAGAATAATGATTGAGGGCAGAAATACGGTTTTGAAAATTCTCATGCGCTATGTTGTACCACAAAAAAAGTGTGCAATGGAAGCAACTGGTTTATTTTTGGCCGGGATTGCTTACTTTTATGGGTTTAAACAGGGTGTCTAAACTTGGAGTAGACTGAATCAGGTCGGAGTTAGCCATTTGTTGAGGTTCTTTTTACTCTCCCAGAAACTGATCCAGAACATTTTTGGTGACCAGCTCAACCTGTGGGTCATGGTCAATCAACCCCGCAACCCATTCACAGCTTCCGGCGGTAAAAACACATCCTTTGCCACGTTCGAAAACTGCAATCATACCGGAGCCTCTTTTACATCGATCTATGGCCTCTGGCGTCGCCGTCCCACAGGTGGTGCGGGCTACAAATTCGGCATCGTCCGCGCCAATGAAAAGCTTATCACTATTGCCATGATCCGCCTCAAATACCGTTGCCAAGCCGAGCGCAAGGATCAGTAAATTCTCCGGCGCACCATCGCTTCCCGTCGCAAATGGCAAACCGTCTTTAATGATGTGATCAACGCCATCCACCTCATAGCCCAATATCCGCGAAGCCGCG
>JAAELZ010000055.1 GCA_024226105.1 Pseudomonadota bacterium
CATCAACGAAGCAACCCGGGAGAGACACGATGAAGAACAGGATGCGCGCGGGATTAAGGCCGCCCTGGTTAGCTGTTTAGCAGAAAATGTGCCAGACCCTACCCTCAGCACACGCTACATGGAACAGGGAATGCCCTGTTTTGGCGGTTTTGAAGAAGTGCTGAATGCGGCCGAAGCTGCTGCCAAAATCGGAAAATGCTGGCAGGAATGGAATGAACCCGGGCCTCCACCCATGCTGTGCCATGCGGATGTAGCAGCAAACGGGGAAACCGAGATGCTGGACGAGCACCAGGCAAAAACCCTTTTATCTGAATACGATCTGTGTGTTCCTTTGAGCAGGCGGGTAAATCCGTCACAGGATATTAGCAAAGCCGCCAGCTCAATAGGCTACCCGCTGGCGATCAAGGCGCTGGCGATCGCGCATAAAACGGAACACAATGCCGTCAGGCTGGGCATTAGCAGTGAATCCGAATTGTTGAGCGCAAGCGATGATTTATTTTCCTTAAGTAAGGAAATCCTGCTCGAGAAAATGGTCGAGAATCCTGTGGGGGAGCTGCTGATTGGCGTCACCCGGGACCCGCAATTTGGCCTGGTTCTGACCATCGGCCTGGGTGGTATACTGGTCGAGTTATTGAAAGAGAGTATCAACCTGTTGTTACCCACCGGTCAACAACAAATACAGGCGGCCCTGAAGTCACTAAAAATTGCACCCCTGTTTGAATCTTATCGAGGTCAGGCAGCCTGGGATTTCGATGCGGTGGTTGAAGCGGTGCTCGCAGTGCAGCGTTTTGCACTGGATTACCAGGATCGACTGCTTGAGCTCGATATCAACCCATTGATTGTGGGCGCACAAAACGCCGCCGACGGTAGGGGGGCGACCGTTGCAGATGCTTTAATCATTATGAAACCTGAAATCACTCCATCACACTAACCGCAGAGAAATAATCACCATGTCAGACACTATACAGCAACGCCGTGAAGGGACTATTCTGGAAGTCACCATCGACCGGCCAAAAGCCAATGCGATTAACCTGGAGACCAGCCGTGAACTGGGGCAGGTTTTCAAATCATTTCGTGATGATCCTGATTTGCGCGTCGCCATCATCAGAACGGCGGGCGACAAGTTTTTTTCCGCCGGCTGGGATTTAAAAGCCGCCGCCGACGGGGATGCGGTCGATGGTGATTATGGCGTAGGGGGGTTTGCCGGCCTACAGGAATTGCGTGATCTGAACAAACCTGTTATCGCTGCGGTCAATGGCATGGCGGTCGGCGGTGGTTTTGAACTGGCTTTGTCAGCTGATTTGATCTATGCAAGCGAAAACGTTACCTTTTCTCTGCCCGAAATTCGTGCCGGAACGCTGG
>JAAELZ010000056.1 GCA_024226105.1 Pseudomonadota bacterium
GCAAGGCGGATGCATGCTGTGACCCCACCATCAACAATGCATCTACGCCCTGGCGTAATAACATCTTGACCTCGTTCAGCTCCTCGACAAGGTCGTATTCGTGACTGGCGACAATCAATGTGTAGTCATGCTGCCTAAGCCTGCGCTGTAAGCTTTGTATGCCCGCAGCGAATAGCGCGTTGTCCAGGGTCGGTACAACGGCACCGATAATTCCGGAGTGGCGCGATGCCAGTGCCCTGGCCGCGCCATCGGGGATGTAGCCGAGCTCTTCGATCGACGCATTTACCGCTACCCGGCTCTTGGCGGCGACTTTTTCGGGGTTGTTTATCACCCTGGAAACGGTGGCCGTGGAAACACCTGAATGTTGCGCGACATCGCCCAGGGAAACGCTTTTTGCAGTGAGGATCCTTTGACGGCTCGATCCGGCGTTGCTGTTTTTTGCTTTTAGTCTTTTCGGCATTTGTTTAGTTTAGATCCGGGTTTTCTAACAATTTGGCTATTTTTTGCGAAACCTTCAGGCAAATATTTGCGATATTGTCCACCAATAGCCTAATGTCGTTTGACTGATAGGTCGAATTCATCCTAAAATGTAAGCGCTTACATTTTAGGGCGAGAATACCAATGGCAATCGAATATATCAAGAAGGCGGCGAAGACGTCTGCTACCGGTGAAGACAATACCCGCGACGTTGTCGTCAAAATGTTGAATGAAATTGAAGCGGGTGGAGAAGAAAAAGCGCTGGAATACGCCAAGCAGCTGGACGGCTGGGATGGTGGCAACC
>JAAELZ010000057.1 GCA_024226105.1 Pseudomonadota bacterium
GACCAGGGCTTCGGCCTCCTGTATAACCTGGCCCACAGGGCGGCTTTCCAGGTCGCCGCGTAAGTCCGGAATGATACAGAAGGTGCAGCGGTGGTTACAGCCTTCCGAGATTTTTAGATAAGCATAGTGCCGCGGTGTGAGCTTGATGCCGCCAGGCGGTAATAAATCAATATGCGGATCGTGAGCGGGTGGGCTGACCCGGTGGATTGCCTGCATGACTTCGCGTTTGGCATGTGGCCCGGTTACGGCCAGTAGCCTGGGAAAGCGTTCCATCAGGGCCGGGTCTTTGGCCCCCAGGCAGCCGGTGACGATAACTTTGCCATTTTCATTCAGAGCCTCTTCGATGGCTTCAAGTGATTCGGCTATCGCTTCGTTTATAAAACCGCAGGTATTGACCACCACTACATCCGCACCTTCGTAACCCGTGCTGATACCGTAACCTTCGGCGCGCAGTTCGGTCAGTATTTGTTCAGAGTCCACCAGGGCTTTGGGACAACCCAGGCTGACGAAACCTACAGATGATTTTTTCATGTTCTAGTAGTTCTAGGTTGTGTTGCGTTGTTCAGCTGTGTTTTGAAAATCAATCGTGGGTGACCCCTTTTGATTCCCTTTGATTTGGCCCCTTTGACTAAAGGTTTATTACAAATAACTCACCTCAAGATTCATGCGGTGCACGATCAGGCTGGCCAGTTCCTCTATGGACATCGCGGTTGAGTCCGCATGCGGAATCCGGTAGCGTTTGTAAAACTGTTGCGCCTGCAATACTTCCTGGCGGCACTGATTCAGTGCTGAATATTCAGAGTTGGCACGGCGTTTTTGCCGTATCTTGTGTAGTTGCAGGGGATCAATGGTCAGGCCAAACAGTTTTTCCCGGCTCTCAATCAGAGCATCCGGCAGCGTGCCCTTTTCAAAATCGTCGTCCGCAAGCGGATAGTTTGCGGTATTGAGGCCATAGTGCAGCGCCATGTACAGGCTGGTAGGGGTCTTGCCGGCGCGGGATACCCCGACCAGAATCAAATCTGCTTTATGGTAATCCCCAGTTCTAACGCCATCATCGTAGCGCATGGAGAAATTGATTGCATCAATGCGGTGCATGTAGTCATGCTCTCCGGTGCCCGACATGCCGTGGGCCTGGCCGACTTTATGTGAAGAATCAGACATTAAATGATGTTCCAGCCTGTGAATGAAGGGCTCTATCAAATCAATCACGATGCCTTTAGATGTTTCCAGTTCGTGGGTGTAATTGTTGTCCATAAATGAGGTAAATACCAGTGGGTGAACTTTATGGGCCTTATAGGAATGATTAATTTGTCTTATGCATGATTTAACCTTATCATCCGCGTCAACAAACGGTATGGTGTGCCGCTCGAATTGAATATTTGGGAATTGTGAGAGCAGTGAATGCGCCATGGTGCCGGCTGTCACGCCTGTTCGATCCGAGAGGATAAATGCCGGGCAGACAGGATTTTCTGTATTTTTTAATGTCATTTTGACTACTTATTAATTGATCGGGAGTTACATTCGTGAGTACGAGTACTAGTAAGGGTGTGGGCACAGGCGAAAGCAGGGCAATTCGTTGGTTTTCTGATTTAAGAATGCACGACGTACCCGAAGTAGGCGGCAAAAACGCTTCTTTGGGCGAGATGATCTCTAATTTAACATCGCTGGGTATCAAAGTACCAGACGGATTTGCAACGACCGCCGACGCATACCGGGAATTTCTCGCTTATCAGGGGCTGGATCGCAAAATTAATGCGATGCTTGACGACCTGGATGTGGATGATGTCAATGCCCTGGTTATCGCGGGTGGAACCATACGCAAAATGGTTATGGAAGCTCCCCTGCCGGAATCACTGGAGAAAGATATCCGTGAAGCCTACCAGACACTTAATCCGGATGATCAGGGTCAGGTTGCCGTGCGCTCCTCGGCTACCGCTGAAGATTTACCCGAAGCTTCGTTCGCCGGACAGCAGGAATCCTTTTTAAATATTTCTGGTATTGACCAGGTTCTGGCCGCGGTAAAGGAAGTATTTGCCTCGCTGTTCAATGATCGGGCGATTGCCTACCGCGTACATCAGGGTTTTGCTCATGCAGATGTCGCCCTGTCGGCGGGTATTCAGCGTATGGTGCGCAGTGATCTGGGGGCCAGTGGCGTGATGTTTACCATCGATACCGAATCGGGTTTTAATGAGGCGGTGTTTATTACTTCTTCCTGGGGTCTGGGAGAATGTGTAGTACAGGGCTCGGTTAATCCGGACGAGTTTTATGTCTACAAACAGGCATTGAAAGAAGGTCGCCCGGCCATTTTGCGCCGCAATCGTGGCTCAAAGCTGATCAAAATGACCTATGCCGAAGGTGCGAGCGAAGGCGCACATCATAAAACCGTACAAACCGTAGATGTCGATGAAGCGGATCAAAACCGTTTTTCAATTAACGATGACGAGGTCATGCAACTCGGTAAAATGGCGGTCATTATTGAAGCGCATTACCAGCGCCCGATGGATGTTGAATGGGGCCGAGACGGCCTGAGTGGCGAAATCCTGATTCTACAGGCGCGCCCTGAAACCGTGGAAAGCCGTGCCAATAAGCAGGTATTGGAACGCTATCATATGAATGAGCAGGGTGAAGTACTCACTACCGGGCGTAGTATTGGCCAGAAAATTGGTTCGGGCGTGGTACGCATTGTGCCTTCGATTGCTGATCTGGACAAAGTACAGGAAGGTGACGTGCTGGTAACGGATATGACCGATCCGGACTGGGAACCGGTGATGAAACGCGCTTCGGCGATTGTTACTAACCGTGGCGGGCGCACCTGTCACGCGGCTATTATTGCACGGGAAATGGGTGTGCCAGCGGTGGTGGGTTGTGGAAATGCGACTGAAATGGTGCCCGATGGTAGCGAGGCCACGGTGTCCTGCGCAGAAGGCGATACGGGTTACATTTACAAGGGTTTGCTGGATTTTGAATTAAAAATCATTGATCTTGATGGCCTGCCTGAGCTGCCATTTAAAATAATGATGAATGTCGGTAACCCGGAGCGCGCCTTTTCATTCTCAAGGCTGCCAAACGCGGGTGTTGGCCTGGCGCGACTCGAGTTTGTGATTAACAATACCATCGGCATTCATCCGCGAGCCTTGCTCGATTACGATACCATGCCCGAGGACGTCAGACAGATTATCGATATGGCGATGGCCGGTTATAAAGATCCGGTTGATTTTTACGTGGAGAAACTGGTGGAGGGCATCTCTTCGCTGGCCGCGGCCTTCGCTCCCGAGCGTGTAATTGTGCGCATGTCGGATTTTAAATCCAACGAATACGCCAACATGGTCGGCGGCGATATATATGAGCCGGATGAAGAAAACCCGATGATTGGTTTTCGTGGTGCTTCGCGATATATCGATGATACCTTCCGGCCCTGCTTTGAACTTGAGTGCCGTGCGATGAAAAAGGTACGCGACGAAATGGGCCTGACCAACGTGGAACTGATGGTGCCATTTGTTCGTACCACGGGTGAAGCTGAACAGGTGATTGAATTGCTGGCCGAAAACGGTTTAAAGCGTGGCGAAAACGGGCTCAAAATTATTATGATGTGTGAAATTCCGTCGAATGCTCTGCTGGCAGATGATTTTCTCGAGTTTTTCGACGGTATGTCGATTGGATCAAACGATCTGACTCAGTTGAGCCTGGGGCTCGATCGTGATTCCGGCCTGATCGCACACCTGTTTAATGAGCGTGACCCGGCGGTCAAAGCATTATTTAGCATGGCGATCAATGCCTGTAAGGCAAAGGAAAAATACATCGGTATTTGCGGTCAGGGTCCGTCAGATTACCCGGACCTGGCGCGCTGGCTGATGGAGCAGGGGATCGATAGCGTGTCGCTGAATCCGGATACCGTGGTTGAGACCTGGTTGTATCTGGCGGGTGAAAGTCCGGATTAGCCCCGGCCAGTCTATGCTCAATTCAAAGCCCCGTGGCATTCGTGTTCCGGGGCTTTTTAATAACAGGCAGCCGGGTGCTTTTCTTTGGGGCCGGAAAAACGTTAATATGGGGCATGTCGAATTCAATACTCCCTTTGCTGGTTTGCCCGCTTACCAAGCAGGACCTGTTTTTGCTCAAGGGCGAAAAAGCAAAACTGTTAACCGCGGCACTGGATAACGGGGAGTTGCGGTATATTGACGGGACAAAGCTGTCTTCGGAGCTGGATGACGTGCAGTTTCTGATCACAAAAAATGCCCATCATCTGTACAGCATGATTAGCGGCATTCCTGTTTTGCTGGAATCCAGACAAATCGATATGCAGAGTTTGCAGATATAAATAAAGTACGCTGGCCAACGATGTTACGAAGATTGCGGCGCGGGTTCTTGTATTGGTTTAACGCTTAAAATGACGCCGAAACGGGAGTGGTCGAAATAGTGGATTTCATTCAATTTTAATTTTCGTTGTTCATCCATAAAGTAGTGAACAATAACCGGCTCGGGAACGGGTTCGAGCAGGTAATCACTTCCGTAATCGGTTGATGTATAGGGTGTATCGAAAACGGGTGCCGGAATATCTTCCGGCTCATCCTCATTTTCAAGCAGGCTTTCCGGCAGTATTTCGTCTGGTACATAGGTTAAATTTACTTCTGCAAAAAGCAGGTTGGGTGCGTAGACCCGAATTACGCCTTTCATGTGTGAGGTCAACGTATTGATCAGGGGTGAGGTATTGTAGTCCGCCTCGGATTGATTCCAGCTCAATGTTTGCAGAATGTCGTGATCAGGGCTTTCCTCCAGCGTATCAGCAATAGCTTGCAGCTCAAGCAGGTCTGAGGAGATGATGGTTTTAATAACCTGTTCATCGTTGGAAAGATCGGCCGATTCAGGTGTTTCGGTTGTTGTGGTTATTTCGGCCTGTGCAGTCACATTGGCCGCTTTATTCTCAATTGCCTCTTCGCGTGCCTGCGTGGCTTCGACAGCCTGTTGGTACAGCCTGTCCAACTTGTTTTGCGCTTTGATATTACGCGGGGCTTTATCATCCCATTGCTCAGCGGGGCGCTCGACAGGCACTGCATTAGTGAAAATAATGGCCTCAACGCTGTAGTCGCGTGCAAAGCTTTGCAGGGGAATGAGTGTTGCAAACAGGACGGTGAGCGCGGTTCTAAGATTCATCCCCTGAGTATATCAGTAGACCCTGGTTCAAAACACAGAGACCACAAAAACCACAGAGAAAAGCAATTTTTTTATCCTCTGTGGTCTGTGTGTTTAAGATGGGGTTATAAAAATGCTTTGCAGGGTAGATAAGCATTAGCGCATCCACCTTTCTCTTTGTAAAACTAACTGTTACGGTGGATGCGCTCCGCTTATCCACCCTACGCCAGATATTTTGCGACACCCTCTTTAGGGGGAAAGTGTTTGCTCTATCAAGCTTGTGTTATATCGTTTTAGGAAGTGAGTTTTGTCAGCAGTTGTTCAACAAAAGAAAAGCGTTGTTCAGCACTTTCCAGGTTCGCTTCAAACTCCAGCTCGCTCGCGCTGACGAGTTTATAGGTGCGTGGTGCCTGTTGAATAAGGGCTATTATTTCGCTGATATCGAGCGGCGGGTTCTGGATGAAACTAACAATGCCACCGTCCTCATCAACATCGATTTTTCGGATTCCCAGGGGGCGTGCCTTTAGTTTTAGCAGGCTGAGGCGAAACAGGTATTTGGCGCTATCCGGCAGCAGGCCAAAGCGGTCGATGGATTCGATTTCAAGCTCTTTGAGTTCTTCTTTATCCCCGGCGCTGGAAATGCGTTTATACATCAGCAGGCGCATGTGCACATCAGGTAAATAATCGTCTGGAAAAAGTGCTGGAAAACCCATGTGAATTTCGGTGTCCAGAATTTCAGCTTCGATGATTTTGCTGTCAGCCGTGTCATCGGCGTTTTTCTGAATCGAAGCGATTGCCCGGTTCAGATAATCGCTGTAAAGCGTAAAGCCTACATCATCAATCAGGCCGCTCTGGGTTTCGCCCAGTAACTCACCGGCACCGCGAATCTCGAGATCGTGGGAAGCCAGAGAGAAGCCGGCCCCCAGATCTTCAAGTTGTGAAATGGCATGCAGCCTCTTTCCCGCATCTTTGCTGACATGCTTTAGTTCAGGCACAAGCAGGTAAGCAAATGCCTGATGGTGTGACCGCCCTACGCGCCCGCGCAATTGATGCAGTTGCGCCAGGCCAAATTTGTCTGCACGGTTAATGACGATGGTATTGGCTGAAGGGATATCAATCCCGCTTTCGATGATGGTTGTGGCGACCAGCACGTTGATTTGCTGATGATAGAAATCGCGCATGACCTTTTCAAGTTGCAATTCACTCATCTGGCCGTGGGCATAGTCAATTTTTGCTTCGGGTATCAGGGCCTGCAATTCCTCGCTTAGCCGCTGAATTGTTTTGACCTCATTGTGCAGGAAGTACATCTGCCCTCCCCGATGGATCTCCCGCAGGCAGGCTTCACGAATGATGGCATCGTTGTAATCCATAACAAATGTTTTGATCGACAGGCGTTGCGCGGGCGGGGTGGCAATGATTGAAATCTCGCGCAAACCCGCCATGGTCATATTCAGGGTGCGCGGGATGGGCGTCGCGGTCAGGGTTAGAATGTCAACTTCTGTCCTGAGTTTTTTCAGACGTTCTTTCTGGCGCACACCAAAGCGGTGCTCCTCATCAATAATAACCAGCCCGGGGTTTTTGATTTTTACGTCGTTCTGGATTAAACGGTGGGTGCCGATGACGATATCGACTGTTCCCCTGGCCAGTCTTTCCAGCGTTTCCCGGGTTTCTTTTGCGCTGCTAAATCGTGATAACAGGGCCACTTCGATTGGCATTTCGGCAAAGCGATCTCGAAACGATTCAAAATGCTGTTGAGCGAGCAGGGTGGTCGGCACCAGCATGACAACCTGTTTGCGGTTGTAGGCGGCAATAAATGCGGCGCGCATGGCGACCTCGGTTTTCCCAAAGCCGACGTCGCCGCAGACCAGCCGGTCCATGGGTTGGCCGGAGCGCAAATCTTTCAGCACTTCGTCAATCGCACGAGCCTGGTCGTGGGTTTCCTCAAAGCCAAAGCGCTCTACAAAATAGCTGTAATCTTCCGCGGGAACTTGAAAGGCGACGCCGGGGCGCGCCTGTCTGGCCGCCTGAAGTTGCAGCAGTTCAACCGCAACATCGTAGGATTTTTCACGGGCCTTGTTTTTGGCGCGCTCCCATTGTGGGCTGCCGAGTTTATGCAGCGGGGCCAACTCCGGGTCACCGCCGACGAAACGACTAATCAAATTCAGCGACTGGATCGGTACATAGAGTTTGTCAGCGCCCTGATACTCGATCATCAGGAATTCTTCATCATAATCATCGACATTGAGCACCTGCAGGCCCTGGTAGCGCCCTACTCCGTGGTCTATGTGTACAACCGGTGCGCCAATTTGCAGCTCCGCCAGTGAACGAATTATCGCTTCCGGATCCTGGGCGGTGGATTTTTTTCGCTGGCGTCGCTGGAAGACCTTTTCACCGTATAACTGGCCCTCGGTAATGATCTCCAGTTTGGGTGAGTTAAGGGTTAAGCCGCGATCCAGTGGCGCGACCACGATGCTGATATAGTCATCCGCCATAACACCGCCCGCACGGACAAACTCGGCCCAGTTATTGACCGGGTCGGGCAATATATCGTGCTCAACCAAAACGCCGCTCAGGGCTTCTTTACGCCCCGCCGTTTCTACAGCGATCAGCACGGGATGTGTTTTTTCGCGGAGGCTTGTAGAAAACTCGCCATACGGGGAGGGCGATTTAACGTTGACGCTGTAGTCACCCGGTGGTTTGCAGGGTGCGGCCCAATCCACGTTCTTCCTTGTTTGTGCAAAATGCATCACCTGAGGGCGTGTTTTTAATTCGGCACTATACTGTTGCTGATTGAGATACAGGCGTTCAGGGGGAAGAATTTTGCGATTAATATCATGCCGACGGGTCTCAAAGCGATCGCTGATTTGCGCCAGTATTGCCTGTACCTGTGTCTGGTGATCGCCTTCGAGAATGAATAGCGTATTGTCCGGCGCATATTCGAACAAGGTTGCAGTCTGGTCATAGAACAGCGGGAGATAGTATTCAATTCCCGAGGTCGGGTTGCCCTTGCTGGTTTCTTCATAGACCAGTTGTTTGGCGGGATCACCTTCAAATTCTGCGCGAAATGCATTCCGAAACGTCTTAATGCCCGCTTCGGTAAAGGGAATTTCGCGCGCAGGCAACAGAAATATATGCTCAGCCACTCCGGTGGAACGTTGCGTATCCGGGTCGAAATAGCGAATAGTATCGATTTCATCACCAAACATATCCAGGCGAAAGGGTTGGCGGGTTCCCATGGCAAAAATATCGACAATACCACCGCGAATGGTAAATTCACCCTGCGTCAGAACCTGGTTGACGAGGTGATAGCCTACATGGGTCAGTCGTTCACGCAATTCATGAATGTCGATTAAATCGCCGGTTTTCAGATTAAAACTATGACCCAACACATAATCCACCGGAGGCAGTTTCTGGAGCAGGCTTTCTGTTGCAGTAAGGACAATGCCACGTTTAAGTTTTGGCAGGCCTGCAAGCAGACTCAGGCGGGCTGAGGTAATCTCCTGGTGCGGGGAGAACAGATCGTAGGCCAGCGTCTCCCAGTCCGGAAATAGCTGCGCTTCGTGAGCGTGAGCCTCACCCAGAAAAAAATTGATTTCGTGCGCGAGTACCTGTAACTGTCGAGGGTTAGATAAAGCCACCACGATCGGGCCATCGTGCCGATGGCTGGCTTCAGTTACCGCCAGTGCAAGCCCGGCACCAAACAGACTACCCCAACGTACGGGTTTGTCAGCAGAAGTGGGTAAAACGGTTTGCAATCTGGGCATGGAAACGCGAGCTTTTATCTGAGCGCGAGATTGTATGGGTTTCAGTGGGAATGTCCATACTGCATTGCTAAGCGGTAGTTTGAAATAATGCGAGTTGCGAGGCGGGGATTTAAAACATAGAGATCACAGAGCACACAGAGAACACAAATCTCTGTGTGCTCTGTGATCTCTGTGTTAAAAAACGCTCCTAATTAGGGCCTAAAAAATAGCTGGATTATTAGGAAGGTGTGTTTGGCTGGATAGGTTAAAATCTTTGCATGAGCCAGTTTTTCAATAAGCCCTGAACCATGCCAGTCAGAATATGGGCGGTCGTGCCCGCCGGCGGCACCGGGTCGCGCATGAATGCAGTGATACCCAAGCAATATATGCATTTGGGTGGACGCACGGTTATCGAACAGTCGCTGGTGCGAATATGCCAGTGCCCTCTGGTGGATCGCGTGGTGATTGGCATCGCCAAAGCCGATTTAAACTGGTCCGGACTGGATTTCAAAAATGAAAAACTGGCTGGCGTTGTCGAAGCGGGTGCAGAGCGGGTCGATACGGTAGAAAACTGTCTGCAGTTTATTGTTGAGCAAGGTGGTGAAGAAAACTGGGTGCTGGTGCACGATGCGGCACGCCCGTGCGTGCGTGTATCGGATATCAATCGGCTGGTGGAAACGGTTATCGGGCACGTCGACGGGGGTATTTTGGCGCTGCCGCTCAGCGATACCATCAAACGGGGTGGGCATAGTTCAGCGGCGGGTACTATTCTGGAAACAGTACCACGGGAGGGGTTGTGGCGGGCGATGACGCCTCAGCTTTTCAAAGTTGGTGAATTATTGTCAGCGATCAGAAAAGCGCGTCTAAATGGTCTGAATCTGACGGATGAAGCGTCGGCGATGGAGGTGACAGGCGCGAAGACTATATTGGTACCGTGCTCGCCGGACAATATTAAAATCACGCTGCCACAGGATATTCAGTTCGCAGAAATGATATTGAGCGCGCAACAATACGAAGAGAAAGGTCAGGCAGAATGAATTCAACCGACATTGAAAAAGTCAGAATAGGCAAGGGTTTTGATGTGCACGCATTGATCGAAGGCAGGCCTTTGACAATTGGTGGAGTGACTATCCCATTCGAAAAAGGTCTGGACGGACATTCGGATGCCGATGTGCTCATGCACGCTATTTGCGACGCGCTATTGGGCGCTGCGAATCTGGGTGATATTGGCCTGCACTTTCCGCCCGAGGATATGCAGCATAAAGATCAAAACAGCGCACAGTTTTTACACGGTGCTGTGAAATTACTGTCAGAAGCAGGCTTTAAAATCATTAATATTGATTCCACCATTATTGCCGAATCACCCAAAATGCGCCCGCATGTGGTGGCGATGCAGGCCAATATCGCGAGTGCCTTGTCTATTGATATCGACCAGGTGAGCATCAAAGCCACCACCACTGAAAAACTGGGCTTTATCGGGCGCGGCGAGGGCATCGCAGCTGATGCCATAGCGTTGATTTATAGTGTTAATGGCGGATAAGTTTAAAGTAGAATTTAGCAGGAATTTGCACAAAGAGACCACGGAGGTCACAGAGGGTGAGGAAGTCTTTATATATTATCGTTCTGAGAAAGTGGATTCCCGCTTGCGCGGGAATGACGAAAGGTTTTATGCGGGAATAGTGGATCGAAGTTTTGGAGATGATGGAAATCACAAAATGACCTGCTCCTTTCTTGTCATTCCCGCGCAGGCGGGAATCCATATAGGATTAGAGGCATGAAACAACCCGCCGTTTATATCTTGGCCAGTAAACCGAACGGAACACTGTACGTAGGCGTAAGTAGCGACTTGCTAAAACGGGTTTGGGAGCACCGGGAGGATTTTGTTGAAGGGTTTACCAAACGCTATGCGGTGCATAGACTGGTTTATTACGAAACTCATGAAGAAATGGTTTCCGCTATTGAGCGTGAAAAGCAGTTAAAGAAATGGAATCGTGCGTGGAAAATTGATTTGATTCAGAAAATGAATCCAAAGTGGGAGGATCTTTATGAGTCCCTGGATTAACAAAAATGGATTCCAGCCTGCGCGGGAATGACGGGGGAAGGAGGTAAAAGCAACAGCAGTTAAAGGGAATGGCAAGCTATCGGAATTATGAAATTATTAGAAAAACTGAATGCTATTAACAGATAAAAAAGTGCCGCAATAACCTATAATATTTGTAATTAGTCTGTACGCAAAAACCTTGAACACCCTCAATCCCCCGCAACGTGCTGCGAGTCGGCATACAGGAACTCCTTTGCTGGTGCTGGCGGGCGCCGGCAGTGGTAAAACACGTGTTATTACGCAGAAAATTGCCTGGTTGATCGAAAAACGTTCGGTTTCGCCTGAAGCAATTGTGGCGGTAACGTTTACCAATAAGGCGGCTCGGGAAATGAAGCAGCGCGTAGCGCAGTTGATGAAGGATTCAGGCCGGGTGCGCGGCTTGACGATTTCTACCTTTCATTCGCTGGGCCTGAAGATCCTGCGACGTGAGGCAGAGCAGGCTGGATTAAGAAGTGGATTCAGCATTATTGACCCCAAGGATGCAGTCGGCGTGATTTCAGAGTTGCTACGCGGTGAAAAAGCTAGCGAGATGGATGTATACGAAAAAATCCACTGGCAAATTTCTGCCTGGAAAAATGCGGGTGTTCAGCCTGAAGATTTACGGGTTGACGGAACCAATCCGATTATCAATGCCGCTATTGCGGTCTATCCGGACTACAATCGCTATTTGCGCGCGTGCAATACTGTGGATCTGGATGACCTGATTTCCCTGCCCAGTGCCTTGTTACAGGAAAACGGGCCGGCAAAAGCCTATTGGTGCTCGCGGTTTCGGTATATTCTGGTGGATGAATATCAGGATACCAACGGTGCGCAATATGCGTTTATCAGGCGCCTGGCGGGGCAGGGCAACGGCCTGACTCTGGTGGGTGACGATGACCAGTCTATTTACGGCTGGCGGGGCGCGATGCCGGATAATATTGCGACTCTGGGAGATGATTTTGGCAATCTCGAAATTGTTAAACGGGAACAGAATGATCGTTCTGCCGGGAGAATCCTTAAAATTGCCAATCAGCTTATACAGAACAACCCGAGTTAGAAAAAAAAATCACTGTGGAGTGAGTTTGGTTTTGGTGACAAGATTCCGATCCTTGCCTGCAATGATGAGGTCCATGAGGCCGA
>JAAELZ010000058.1 GCA_024226105.1 Pseudomonadota bacterium
ATGTTCGACATCAAGGCACCAATTGAACGTAATAGCATGGCTATTGCGAAGATTTGTAACGCCGAGGTCGGACTTTTTAGACATAAGATGCGAGTTCATGAGTTGATCAGCGCTTCCCTTACTACAGGTAATCGCCAATGCCCTTAAAATTAAAGGTCAATGATTCAGTAGGACAGGCATCAACACAACGGCCACAGCGCGTACAATCTGCGCCAATATCAACACTAATTTTGGTAGCACGGCCTTTGATTACTGTATCGAGTACATGTGGTACCAGGCAAACCTTTTTGCATTCGCCTTCGTGGAAGCATTTCTCCAGATTATAGTTGATTTTGAGAGGCGAGATGGCGCCGACCAACCCATAGGTTAAACCGATTGGGCAGCCATATCGGCACCAGGCTCGACGTGACCAGAAAATTTCGAACAAAAGCAATGCGATGATCCAGATTAATGCCAGGCCGGGGCCATAGATCAGAGCGCGGCTTAAAATACCGGTGGGGGATATAGTTTCATACACGGTATAACCCGTGACGAAGGCCAGTATTGCAAAAACAAGCCAGAACCAGGAACGGGCACGGCGATCAAGCGGGTGATCTTTAACCCATCCTTTATTCACCAGTTTGAGGTGAATCAATTCAGCCCATTCTGCGAGCAGGTGATAAGGGCATACCCAGGAGCAAAACGTTCGCCCGCCGAGCAACCACCAGAATATAAACACCGTGACGGTGCCGATCAGAAGATTGATGACTACGTGTTTGAAGGCAAGCGTGACCTGCAACGCAGAGTTTAGATCCGCCATGTGAAAACCGACAAAGCGTGAGGCCGTCAGGGCACCTTCAAGTAACTGGATGTCGAGGTAATACGAACCCAGAAACAATAGATTGACCAGTATCAGAACCATCCAGCGAAACGGTCGAATGGTTTCTACCCTTGGATGAGCCGTTAATTGCGCTATCTCTTCCCGAATTTTGTCGGCGCGTGTTTTATCCGCCTTTTGTGCCGCATGCATCTCTGCCGCTTCGGGTGAAATATCTGTTTTGGCTGGTTTTACAGGGTCGGCACCCAATAATTCAGCGTAGGATCTTTTTAATTTCATCTGTTCATACTCGCAGGAGCTTACCCGTGCGAAGTTCATTGCTTTCGATAATGATAGCGGTCGGCTCAACCGGGCAGATCATTTCGCATACGCCGCAACCCACACAGCCGTCAAGGATTTCCGGGCGCATTTTTCGTACCCCGTCTTCGCTGTCTATTTCAACCAGGCGTATCGCGCGCTTTGGCGGGCATTGCTGTTCATCGCCGGACGGTGGTTTACCAATTTCGCACTGATTGGCGCGAATTTCAATCGGGCAGGTGCGGACACACAGATCACAGAGCTCAAGATCATAGGGGAAATCTGCGATGGGAATCGGGTTCCAGCGATCTATTTCTTCATAGCGCATCAGGCCTTTAAAATCAGCGCCGCGTGCTGGCCCCTTAAAACCCAGGCCGTTTACCGCAAGGCAGCTTTTGGGCCGCACCAGTTTGGCGATACCGATATCCACTTCGTGTGAGAAATTGACTTCGTGAGTCAGAGAACCGGTCGGGCAGGCGAGCACGCATTGCAGGCCATCGCATGAAAAATCACAGGCCTGTTCCCGGGCATCGATATACGGTGAGCCAATCCCCACGCCATCTCCTATATCCGCCAGTTTGATGGCTTTGACAGGGCAAACCTGAACGCATTGCCCGCATTTGATGCAGGCCGCGAGGAATTTTTGTTCGGTCAG
>JAAELZ010000059.1 GCA_024226105.1 Pseudomonadota bacterium
AGCGTCGCTGAACCATAGCGTATATTTTCCTGCAGGCTATCGTTAAACAACACGGACTTTTGAGGAACAAATGCGATGGCTTCGCGCAGGGAAATCAGGTTTATATCACCAATTTCCTGGCCATCAATTTTAATCGACCCCGAGTTCGCCGCATACAAGCCCATCAGCAGTTTAACCACCGTTGATTTCCCGCTGCCGGAAGCGCCAACCAGGGCTACCTTGGAGCGCGCGGGTACCTTAAAGCTAATATCCTGTAGTGCCACCTGCTCGCCATCCGTGTACCGAAATGAAACCTGCTCGAATGACAAACCGCCCTGGACGGGCCTATTCAGGCTACGTGAGCCGCTATCCTGTTCCGGGGCAAGATCCAGCGTGCTGAAGATGGAGTCAGAGGCCGCAATGCCGGTCTGAATGACTTCGTTGAGGCGCGATAAGCGACGAATCGGCTGCATCAGCATGACGGTTGCAGAAATATAGGAAATAAAAGTTCCTGCGGTTACCTGGTTCTCGCCGGTTTGTTGCAGGGCATACCAGACGATCAGGGCGAGTGCCAGACCCGCGATGAATATAATCAACGGTACGCTGATGGCAACCACCATAGAGCGCTTCATGAATTGCTGGCGATTTCGATTGTTACTTAACTCAAACAGGCGTTTTTGACGGTCAAAACCGTTAAACGCCTTGACCAGTTCGTGGCCGGTCAGGGCCTCGCTGGCAACCTGGGTAATTCGCCCGACGGTGCGTTGCAGTTCGCTGCTGGCTTTTCTCAGTTTCTTGCTTGAATAGCGAATAATCACCCACGCGAAGGGGATAATAAGCAGCAACGCCAGCGTGGTTTTCCAGCTCAGGTAGGACATCCAGATCAAGAGCAGAACAATATTGATACTGTCGCGCACCAGCACCCGAATTGCCTGGGTGCTGGCCCTGGAAACCTGTTCGCAATCATACACCAGCTGCGAGACCAGGTTAGCGGTGGGGTGAGTATCGAAATAGGATTCGGGCAGGTGCAAATGCCGGTCAAAGAGCTCAGCGCGTAAATCGTAAACAATTCGTCGGCCGATCCAGGCCATGGTATAGGTATCAACAAACTGCCCAAGCCCGCGTACGAACATCACCACCACCAGCGCGAGTGGAAGCCACTTAATCAAAAATTGATCACGATTAACAAAACCCTCATCCATGATCGGCTTGAGCAAGGCCACAAAGGCCGTTTCACCCAGCGCCACGACAAACATGCCAACGATGGCGAGAGCAAATATCCATTTATATGGCACCACGTAGCCCAGCAAACGACGATATAATGCGCTGCTGGTCTGGCTTGAGGAATGGACAGAAGACATGTCGCGAATTCTACCGTAAAGTTTTCCCGGCCACCCGCTTATTCCTGGCCACTAAATTCACCCTCAAGGGAGTATCCGCGCATAGCGTGAGGTACCGATTTACCATTGTGTGGTCCGCCTCCACCTTTTACGATTATTTTTGTAAGCAATACGTGCCGCTTATCCGCCCTGTGCTCCGTACACTCATGTAAACTCTGTTCCATGCAAGATAGCAAACTAAAAGCCCTGATTGAAAGTAAAATTAAGGCTTTACACGAACTCCAGCATCAGGCCGAAGCGGGTTGTGATACGGTAACGCTGGATCAAACCTGTGTGGGGCGTTTGTCGCGTATGGATGCGATGCAATCTCAGGCCATGAACCAGGAAGCGCAGCGCCGACGTAGTGCAGAGATAAGCCGCCTGGAGGCCGCCCTGAAAAGTATGCAGGAAGATGGATATGGTTGTTGTGAGGAATGCGGAGAAGAAATCGCATCGGGGCGTTTGATGCTGGATCCGGCTGCGCAATTTTGTATTTTGTGCGCGCAAAAAAATGAGTCCCGCTAAGCCTGTAGTATCGCCATCGCGCGCCCAATGTATCTGCAGTACCAGGGGTTTTGAACACCCGGCATGGAATGCACAATACTACCCCGGGAATTGTCCGGAAGAATGGCGACTGGCCTACTTTATGAACGATTTCAGGGCGCTGTACCTGCCTGGAAATACCTGGAACGAATCTGAAGCTCAACTCGATACCATAGCGGATGAACTGGATGAGGGTTTTGAGCTGGTTATCGAATGGCCGTCACCTGATGACGTGCAGGATATCGAGGCGACCCTGTCACACCTTGCGCCCCTCAGGCAAAATATTTCCTGTGTGGTGGTGGATGTTGATGGTGTGTCAGAGCCAGTGCTGGAGGCCACTTATCAAGCTATTGCTCGAGACTATTTCATCAATTTTCGTAGTAGCATGCTTGGTGCTGATGTGCAGGAAACGTTTGCAAGGCAGCATGAAGCTGGTTTTGTCTGGTATCCTGATCAATTGGAAGCACCCGTAATAGCCGCTCAATATCAGGTGGTTTGCCTGCCTTGTCAAAGTCTGCGTGATATGAAATCCGTGTTGGCTCGGCTTCGCCCGTTTTTATTGCAGGAGGCCCGGGCAGGCCTTTTTCTTGAGCCTGCGGCGCAGAGCGTTTTTCGCGCCCTGGAGGTGCGGACCCTGATCGAGCTGATGGGACTGGCATAGGCATAACAAGCGGGGAGTAAGTCATTTTTAATGCATGTATCAACAAATTGACCTGTATCAGTACATATTGTTTAATTAATGTGCATAATGAACTTATCGGCTTGATTTGTTTTAACGGGCGGAAAAAGCCCGGTGGGGCGTATAGTCGAACTGACATAAATTGGAGGCTTAACCATGTATAAAAATATTCTTCTGGCGAGTGATTTTTCTCCTGAGGCCGAGCGCGCCGAAAGGCGAGCTGCCGAGGTGGCGCAAAAATATGATGCGCAACTTAGCCTCATCCACGTAGTCGATTACTATCCGAGCATGCAGCTTGAAGGTGGTTTGGCGATGCTACCGAATATCGAAGAGCGCTTGAATGAAAAAGCGCAGGAAGATATGGATGCGTGTATCGCCCGGCTCTCGATGACTTTTAAAAATACGCATATCGGGCATGGCCCACCCAAAGGTGTGATTATTGACTATGCCAACGAGATTGAGGCTGATCTTATCGTGCTGGGTAGCCATGGGCGGCATGGGCTGGGGTTATTGCTGGGTTCTACAGCAACTGGCGTATTGCACATCGCCAGGTGTGATGTGCTGGCGGTTCGCGTTCAGGAATAGGGGCTATATAGTTTTCGCATTTGCAGGCTGGTTTTATGTGTTTTAGACTGGCTTTGCCAGTGGGGTGCCGAAAGGGTCATCTGGCCTACGATCACCGGGCGCGGTGCATGACAATCAAGTGAACCTATAGAGAAAAACAGGCTCAAACTATCACAATAACCGTGAAAAACTATTTTGAGTGCTGCAATCAAACAGGAGGTGCGTTCCGGGAATACTTCCAGCTCCGGGGGTATTCCAGCGCTAATCTGTCTTTCCGGCGTGCATCGAGGAAAAATATTCAGGCTTGAGGAAGATCAAACCTACCACTTAAAGCTGGATTCGGCACAGGGTGCAGTGGTTAGTGAAGAAACCGGGGAGCCTGATGCACGTGAGGCGCTGGCCCGTTTTCACCCCTCAGAGGGTGGCTTTGAGCTCGAAAGTAAACGTGAGGCCGCTGTTCGTTTGAACGGCGCACGGGTTCTGAGCGCGGTGCTAAGTAGTGGGGACATGATTGAGCTTGAAGATCCCCCCCTTCTGCTTAAATATGGTTGTGTATCAGCGGGTGGCGACAATGAAGTGGAGCGGGGAGGATTGTTTACCGATTGTGTAAGCCGAACCCGGTTTGAATCAGCTGGCTGGGCGGGTTTTGCCACGAAGTTGCCGGTGAATATGCTGACTGATTTTTCAATCCGAAGTGGCCTGGTCTTTAGATTGTCAGTGGTTGCGATCCTTGCTGTGCTTGCCGGGCTGCTTGTGCTGCAATGGGATGCAAGCCGAAATCTAGAGCGACAACTGGCAGCAGAGCTGGCCGAACTTGCCACAGCGACCGATTGGGTTAGGCAACAACAGGACGAATTCATTTCTCGCGATGAGCTCAATGATCTCAGCCTGCTAATTAGTTCGGGCCTGTCTGAGGCTCGCCAGCGGGTTACCGCGCTTGAAGTAAAATCCAGTGCGGCCAAGCACGTGGTCACAAAAGCCTCACGCGCGATTGTTTTTCTGCAAGGTGCATGGGTTTATCAGGAGCGTGCGACCGGGCGTAAGATGCGTTATGTGGTCTCGGAAGTGGGCGGGCCGATTTTGACTCTGGATGGCCGGCCGGTGATGTCTTTTGATGGAGAAGGTCCGGTTGCTTCCAACCAGTTTAGTGGCACCGCATTTGTGATTTCTGCGTCGGGGCGCTTGATGACGAATCGGCACGTTGCACGGCCCTGGGTTGAAGATCCGGCACTGGAGGTTATGCAGGGCAATGATATTGAACCAGTGTTTGAGAGATTTATCGGTTATTTGCCCGGCATTGAAGAGCCTTTTGACGTGGTACAGGAGAAGGTCAGTAGTGAGGCCGATCTGGCGATACTAAAGTGCTCAGGGGTGACTGGAAACATACCGCACATTGGTATAGCTGAGCATCAGCCCAGTCCGGGAGATGAGGTTTTTGTGTTGGGTTATCCCACGGGTTTACGTGCACTGGTGGCGCGAAGCAGCCAGCAATTTATCGACAGAATCACCGCTGAAGAACTGGACTTCTGGTCAATTGCCAGGGCGCTGGCTGAACAAAATCTTATCCAGCCATTGGCCAGCCGGGGGATCGTTGGACAGGTTAGCGTAGACGCGATCGCTTACGATGCGGATACTACCAAGGGTGGTTCCGGTGGTCCGGTTTTGACCTCTACGGGCGAACTGGTTGCGGTGAATGCGGCTATCCTGCCCGAGTACGGTGGATCAAATCTGGGTGTTCCTCTGGTAGAAATTACCAGGCTTATGCGCAGCCTGGAGCTTGAATAATCAGTCCCGGAGTTTTTCCTTTCAGTGGTGCTGATTCTCGCTTAGCCCGATGGAATTGCGTTACAATACGCGACTGTCTGACGGTGACAGCTACGTTACAGCACAAGACTGCTATTCGGGCTCGCCCCGTTCATCTTTTGCTAAGCCAATCACCATAGAATCATTGCTCCCATTCCGACCTGGCAAATGAACAAACACCCTTCACCTAATACCGACCCAGATGATGCCCTGATCGTAATCGAGAATATCGATTTTGGCTTTGGCCGGAATCTAATATTCAGGGATATGTCGCTAACGATTCCGCGCGGCAAAGTGACTGCGATCATGGGGCCCAGCGGCTGTGGTAAATCAACCTTGCTGGGTTTAATAGGAGGTCGTTTAAGGCCGAAACGGGGCAGCATCAGTTTTAATGGCAGGCGCGTGGATAAAGCACGTGGTAAAAAACTGTATGCACTGCGTCGTGAGATGGGAATGCTGTTTCAGAATAGTGCTTTGTTGACAGATCTGGATACTTTCGAAAATATTGCCTTTCCCCTGCGCGAGCAGACCGAATTACCGGAAGAAATCATTGAGCTGATCGTAAAAATGAAGCTTGAGCTGGTAGGTTTGCGAGGTGCGCATGAACTACAACCATCGGAACTGTCCGGTGGCATGGCCCGCCGTGTGGCACTGGCCCGTGCTATTGCTCTGGACCCAAAACTAGCGATGTACGATGAGCCTTTTGTCGGGCTGGATCCGATATCAATGGGTGTGATCGTCAAATTGATTCGTGAGCTCAACGATGCCCTGAATCTGACTTCGGTGGTGGTGACGCATGATGTGCAGGAGGGTTTGAGTATCGCTGATTATGTCTATATCCTGGGCAATCAAAATGTACTTGGGCATGGTACGTCCTCGCAAATACTGCAAAGTGATGACCCCATGGTGGAGCAATTTATCCAGGGTTTACCGGATGGTCCCGTACCGTATCAATATCCAGCGGGCCCCTACCCGGAGGATTTGCGCCATGATTAAGACGGTCGGTGAACTGGGTGCACGCACCATGAGCATGGTTCGCTGGGCGGGTGAAGGTGCCCTGTTTCTATTGCCGAGTTTTTTCGGGATGCTGGCGGTATTGCGTCGCCCCAGGCTAATTGTTCAGCAGCTGTATTCGGTGGGTGTGTTGTCGATGGTGATTATCGTAATTGCCGGGTTTTTCGTGGGCATGGTACTGGGCCTGCAGGGTTATATTCAATTGTCAGCCTATAAAGCCGAGTCTGCACTTGGTTTGGGGGTGGCATTGACGCTGACGCGTGAGTTGGGACCGGTGGTGACGGCCTTGTTATTTGCGGGTCGTGCCGGGTCAGCGCTGACGGCCGAAATTGGCCTGATGAGGGCCACTGAACAACTTGCTGCGATGGAAATGATGGCGGTTAACCCCTATGAGCGCGTCATTGGCCCCCGATTCTGGGCGGGCATTATCGCCCTGCCGCTATTGGCGGCGATGTTCAGCGTAGTGGGTATCTATGGAAGTTGGCTGGTTGGTGTGGCGCAGTTTGGTATTGATCACGGTATCTTCTGGTCTACCATGGAGGCCGGGGTTGAGTTCCGCGAAGATATTCTAAATGGCGTGGTGAAAAGTGCCATTTTCGGCGCTGTGGTTACTGGAATAGCATTGTTTGAAGGTTACTTTGCCAAGCCGACTTCTGAGGGTGTGAGTCGGGCTACCACGCGTACCGTGGTCAATTCTTCTTTGAGCATCCTGGCGTTGGATTATTTGCTGACGTCGCTCATGTTCGGTGGTCTTAATTAGAGCTTATGGCGCATATTAATACCCTGTTTGATACTCGTTTCATAATATAAGGGAGAACGCTATGTTTTCAAAAACGCTGGAATTTGTTGTCGGTCTGTTTGTTCTGATCGGGCTCGCTGCGCTGGCAGTACTGGCGATACAGGTTGGTAGTGCCTCTTTGGCGCGTACGGATTCTTATGACATCACTGCAAATTTTGAGAATATAGGCGGGCTTAATGTGAAAGCGCCGGTTTCGATTGGCGGGGTGCGTATCGGGCGGGTTAGCGCTATTGACCTTGATACGGAGTTATTTAGCGCTCGTGTCACAATGTCGATTGAAGATACCTACAATGAATTGCCGATTGACACCTCAGCATCCATCTTAACCTCGGGCTTGCTCGGCGCGCAGTTTGTCGGGCTTGAGCCGGGGGGTG
>JAAELZ010000060.1 GCA_024226105.1 Pseudomonadota bacterium
TAGCTGAGTGGCGATTTCACCATCGCACGTGCCGAACAGGATCGCTCTATGTTCTGGGGCTCTCAGCAGGCGCAGGTCTACCATATGCGCTGGTTTGAACAGCATCAGCCTGATGATGGCTCGGTTTCGATAAGGTGTTTTGACCAGGAGTTTGTCGGGCTCTCTATCGCCGGACCGAACTCGCGTAAGGTGTTGGAGAAGTTATGTGAAGAGGATGTTTCTGCTGATCAATTAAAATTTATGGATTACCGTGAGATGGATGTAGCCGGGGTGCCGTGCCTGCTTAACCGGTTGACCTATACCGGTGATCTGGGTTTTGAGCTTTGGGTGGCACCTCCTTATCAGCTAAGGCTCTATGATGCGATCAAAACTGCGGGTGAAGAATTTGATATCGTTGATTTTGGCATGCGAGCCTTGTTGTCGATGCGGCTGGAGAAAAATTTCCCAACCTGGGCCAGGGAGCTCAGGCCTGTTTATGGCCCCTTTGAGGGGGCGATGGAACGCTTTATCAACCTCGATAAAGGGCCGTTCATTGGTAGAGAGGCCGCCAGAGAGGAGTTTGAAAACGGGCCGTTATTACGCCGTACTGCGTTTATCGTGGAGGCGGACGACGCTGATGTAATGGGTGATGAACCGATCTGGGCGCGTGTGGGCGAAGAAACCCCGCTCAACCATATAGATAAACCGCATGGCGAGGGCGCAATACGATTTAGTGCTGATGGCAAAGCGGTTGAAAATCAGGTGGGGACCGGGGCGGTAGATGGTGAGTGGCGGGTAGTCGGCTGGGTTACTTCAGGCGGTTACGGTCACTACATTAAGCAATCCATGGCGCAGGGTTATATACCCAACGCTTTGTCAACAGATGAAAGTGAAGGCCTGTTCGAAATAGAAATACTGGGCGAACGCCGCCCTGCACGTATTAGCGTTGAAGCGCCGTTTGATCCACAAGGTGAGTCTATGCGTAGTTAGCCCGGACAATTCATGAAATATCCGGGTTAGCTGAGGTCGCCCGGTTAAATTTGTAGGCCAACCCTGCACACTTAAAGAGAAACAGCGATGAGTGATAAACCAGTACGTCAGCACGGTGCAATGGAGTTTTCGAACGCACCGGTTGATCTGAATGTCGTAAGAAAATATCGTCTGGATCGTGTTCGCGAACAGCTGAAAAGGCGTGATTACGTGGGCATTTTATTGTTTGATCCGCTCAATACCCGATATGCCTGCGATGCTACCAATATGCAGGTCTGGTGCACGCATTACGAAACGCGTTGCCTGTTTGTGGCAACCGAGGGGCCGATGGTGTTATTTGATTACGGTGATTACCCGCACCTCGTCGAAGGCCTGGATTTGATCGATGAATATCGTGTGCACCAGTCGTCATACTACATGGCTGCGGCTGACCGTAGTAAGGAGAAAGCGGGCCTGTTTGCCGATGATATTGCTGATTTGCTCAGCAGGTATGGCGCTGGAAACCGGCGTCTGGCGATTGATCGCCTGTCTTATCCGGGATCCCGGGCTCTGCTCGACCGGGGCTTGACGATTCATGACGGGCAGCAGGTGATGGAGCTGGCACGAGTGATCAAATCGGACGAGGAAGTGGTATTGATGCAAACATCAATCGATGTCTGCGAAACCGCGATGGCAGAAATGCACCAGGCCCTTGTCCCGGGTATTACAGAGAATGCTTTGTGGTCGATATTGCACCAGAAAAATATTGAACTCGGGGGTGAGTGGATAGAGACCCGCCTGCTTTCGTCTGGCGAACGTACCCAGCCCTGGTTTCGCGAATGCTCGATGCGCCCTGTATCAGAGGGTGATCTGGTGAGTTTTGATACCGATTTAGTCGGGCCGTATGGATACTGTGCGGATATTTCACGATCGTGGTTATGCGGAGATGTACTGCCCACGGCAGAGCAAAAACGCATCTATCAACTGGCGGTCGAGCAAATTGAGTATAACAAGGCGCTGATTAAACCCGGGGTCAGCTATCGCGAGCTTTCACAAACTGCCTGGCCCATTCCTGAGGAATTTGTCCAGAACCGCTATTCAGTGTTGATGCATGGTGTTGGCCTGGCAGATGAGTTCCCGGGGATCAAACACTGGTGTGACTTTAAAGAATCCGGTTATGACGGGGTAGTCGAAGCCGGCATGGCTTTGTGCGTTGAATCCTATATTGGTTCAGAGACCTCTGACATGGGCGTCAAGCTGGAAGAACAGGTGCTGGTAACGGAAGGTGGTATTCGCCAGCTTTCACAGTATCCTCTGGAAGCAGCCTTGATGGCATAACTTTGAACCGTATTGGAAGCCTTGAGATGTTTAACAACATTAAAGAAGCGCAACTCAGGCTAGAAGGGGTTGCTAATGTAACCCCCGTTATGACATCCCGGGCATTAAACCACTTGCTGGGTGCTGAGGTGTTTTTTAAGTGTGAGAACTTTCAGAGGATAGGTGCCTTCAAGTTTCGGGGAGCATTCAATTGCATTTCTTTGTTGACCGGGGCCGAGAAGAAGCGCGGCGTGGTTGCATTTTCTTCAGGCAATCACGCTCAGGCCGTCGCACTGGTTGGAAAAATGCTGGATGTTCAAACCACCGTAGTGATGCCTGACAATGCACCTGCCATTAAACTGGCGGCAACAAAAGCATACGGGGCAACGGTTATTCCCTACGATCCGGAAACAGAGTCACGCGAGGACATTGCAACAAAGCTGGTGTCAGAACACGGGTTCTCTTTGATTCCGCCGTTTGACCATCCAGACGTCATCGCCGGGCAGGGGACAGCGGTGATGGAGATGATTGATGAAACGGGTGACCTTGATATGCTGCTGGTGCCCTGCGGGGGAGGGGGGTTATTGAGTGGTTCTGCGATTTCAGCCAAAGGCATGTCTCCCGAATGCCGGGTTATAGGCATTGAGCCGGAGCTTGGGGATGATGCGACGCGCTCGTTTCATACCAAAACACTACACAGCGTAAAAAACCCGCAAACGATTGCCGATGGTACTCGCACATCATCACTGGGCGAACTGACGTTTCCCCTGGTGCTGGAGTTCGTAGATGATATGAAAACCGTATCAGAACAGGCTATCATTGAAGCGGTTCAGTTTTTATTCTACCGAATGAAACTGGTTGTTGAACCCTCAGGTGCGCTCGGGCTGGCGGCCTTGCTGAGCCAGGCGGTGATTCCAGCCGGGCGAGTGGGGGTAGTGATTAGTGGCGGTAACATTGATTCATCGACCATGAGAAGGGTGCTAAACTTCAATCTGAAACCCTCAGTTGACCGCCACCAGAGATGAATAAGGCTGCATCCGAGCTTCCCCCTCGTAACACCGTGCTGCAAGGTGCCCGTCGTAGATGGCCGATGCAATGGGGTCGTGAGAAAAGGCGTCACTGATGACTTCCAGGATTTTTATGCCTGCGGTTTCAAGTGCCAATATATTTGCCTGTAATGTGCTATTTTAAGCTATGAGTATTCTTATCAGGCGCAGAGAACAGGGCCATCGGTCTGTAGCGATGCGGCGGATTCCCGGTGTCGAACCCAATGCCTGAATCCAGGCTGTTGATCATTAGCCATGCGCCTTCTCCCAATACCAGAGCTTTGCGCGATGCGCTTATTCTTGGCGCGCAGTCTCAAGCTGGAGAAACTCTGGAGTTGAGCTGTATGTCACCGTTTGATGCAAGCTCTGAGGATGTGCTAAAAGCGCAGGGCCTTATTCTAGGCACTACCGAAAATTTTGGCTATATGGCGGGGGCGAGCAAAGATTTCTTTGATCGCTGTTATTACGATTTACTCGATCAAACTGCGGCTTTGCCTTATGCAGTTTACATACGCGCGGGCCTGGATGGTACTGGTGCCACGAATGCGATCAACAATATTTGCAACGGGCTTAAATGGAAACGGGTGCAGGCGCCGCTAGTATTGCAGGGAAAGTATCAACGCAGTTTTGAACCGCAATGTGAAGCGCTGGGCGCAGCCATGGCTGCGGGCCTGAGTGCAGGGATATTTTAGTTTCGAAATAGTCGTAATCTGTCCCGAATGATCCTAAACTTAGTGCCATTTTGTCTGTCCCCGATGTTTCCTAAATCCTTGGTTGAGCCCCGAAACATACGCAAGTCAATTGATACATATCAATGTTGATATAGTTTGAATATGGTAAGAGTTAGCTATCTTGATTGACTGGCTTGATATTTACAACAGAGGATCGCGTTATGAAAAAGTATACAAGTGATAAACGTCGTAAACTATTAAAAGGCGTATTTGCGGGAAGTGGGGCTATAGCTGCTGGAGCGGTGCCGGGGAAATGGACCAAACCAGTTGTCGAATCTGTTTTATTACCAGCCCACGCGGCTACGACCTGCACCGAGGAAGGCTACACTGTACCAATTAGAATCTTTCAGGATTTTTCTACAGAAACTCCAACGGTGAGCTTTGAATCAGAGGGAGATACAATATTCACGGATCTGGAAGTGAATGACGATAGCTTTTCCGGCGATTTTACAACAAACTGGGATGATGGCTGTACCGAAAGTGGCACTGTACAAGGTACATTTAGTGACAATTCTGTCAGTGGATCCTATACTACCCATGAGGTCTGTCCCGATGGATCTTGTGACAATACTGGTACCTTCCAGGCTGGCCCGGGAACAGATTTTGGTCGCGGTACATTGTATATTGGCACTGCCGTTGGCACGGTATGTTGTAGCTAAACCCGAGCAGATAGTTATCTGTGACAGATAACTTCGAGTATTTTGGTTGCCGCGTTGCGAGGCGTTCCGGTTCCTCGTGAAGCGGACGACCTTAGCTTAGTGCCCCCCTGTCGCACTAAAGCAGCTTGAATGGCATCGGTGACCAGATCCGGGTCGTAGCGATATTCGGTTATCTTACCCATATCATCAAAAAACTGCCCTTCTGTATAGGGCCCAAAATCAGTTTGTGCCGCTTCCTGGTCAGTAATGTCGGGCATTAAAGTGCACAAATCTTCGACCCCGTCATAAGCGAAACGGATAGCGCCCGCTGTGAAGGTGCTGTTTCCACCTGCCTCATCTTCTGGAGGGCGTTCCAGTACAATGACATCAGAGCCCTGTTCCTGAGCCGAGAGGGCAGCACAGAAGGCTGCATTTCCCGCCCTTGCAATCATCACTCTGGTCATGAATTCTCTCTGTCCTGAACGGTGCTATTTAAGGTAGTCTGTCATTGCGAGGCGTAGAGCGACGTGGCAATTTAATGTTTGAAGTGAATTGATGTTTATGAGATAGCGCGAACATTTAGATTGCCGCGCTGTGCTTGCAATGACCTTAGCTTGTTGCGATTCTGGTTTGGCGCCAAACTTATGCAATCAGGTAGTGTGCAGAAAAAATTTCAAAATCTCCGGCAATAAAAAAGACTTTGATAGCCTTATCAATCATACTA
>JAAELZ010000061.1 GCA_024226105.1 Pseudomonadota bacterium
ACCTTCTGCACCAGCCACTCGCGGAAATCATTGGCAAGCGGATTGTTCAGGCTCGCGGGTGACTGATACAAATAGTAACGACCGGAAGTAACGGCAGGCACCCCTTCTTCCGGCCAGGCGAGCAGTTTTCCACGCTGTAAATAATCCTGCAACAAGCTTTGCCGTGCCACCATAACGCCCCGTTGTTCCAGTACCGACTGCAACACCAGTACGTACAGGCTCGCTGTTCGTATTCGTGAAAAACCTGGTTTCGGAAAACCTCGGATTTTGACTTTGGCCTGTTGCTGCCAGGCCTCCCAGTCAGCTGACCAATGCGCATCGCGGTATAATACCGGGTTCTGCTGAGTGAATTGCGGGTGGCATACGGGTAGCAGCGTTTCTTCCCAAAGGGGTTGCCAGGTTTTTTCAGAAGGTGGTTCGGCAAAATAGCTGATGGCAATATCCGTATCTGTCGGTGAAACATCAATCCGTGAGCGGGCGGTAATTTCCAGTTCACGATCACTGTATTGATCCTGATATTCCCCCAGCCGTGGCTGCAGCCATAATTGTGCGATGGCATGTTGAGTGCTGATTTTGAGTGGCCGTAAAGTGAAATCTTTGACCTCGCCACTGTGGCGATGCAGTTCATTAAGGCACTGCTGAACGTGGCTGAAATAGTCCCTGCTTTGCGGGCTGAGGCTCACGCCGCGGGCATGGCGATTAAACAGGGCTACCCCTAACGAGGCCTCAAGCTTTTTTACCTGATGCGCCACCGCCGATGCCGTCAGATACAACTCATCCGCTGCTTTGGCAAAGCTTTCATGCCGTGCGGCGGCTTCAAATACCTGCAAAGTATTCAAAGGCGGCAGATTGGGATAGCGTGACATAAGGCATAATTATTTGAGGGCTAATGCCTAATATAACCCGTTTGCACCCTTCAGACAAATTCGATCTAATGGGACCAAATTAGCAATGATGAAATGAATATGACGTACACCTCCCGCCCTTGGATTTCCGATGAATTAAACCGCTTTGCCCGCAATGTGACGGGCAATGTTGACTTCTCAAACAGTGCCGCTCTCTGTGGCGAAATTGACAAGCTGACCGCCCTTAACAAAAGCATTCACGAACAGCAGTGCATCAATCTTGATCCCGCGACAAACATCATGAATCCGCACGCAGAAGCCTTGCTCGCATCAGGCCTGGGAACTCGCCCGTCACTGGGTTACCCGGGGGGAAAGTATGAAGCGGGGCTGGAGGCCATTGAACAGATTGAAGTCATCGCCAGCGAGTTAGCCTGTGAGATTTTTAACGCTAAGTATGCCGAAATACGAGTCGGCTCCGGCGCGCTGGCAAATTTATACTGTTTTATGGCAAGCTGCCGGGCGGGCGATACGATTATCGTGCCACCTGCGTCCATAGGCGGGCATGTTACCCACCATGACGCGGGTGCTGCCGGGTTATTCGGTCTTAACATCCATTATGCCGCAACAGACCCACATCACTACACTGTCAATCTCGACCACTTACGCACCCAGGCACAACAGTTACGCCCTAAACTCATTACCATAGGCGGCAGCCTGAACCTGGAGCCCCATCCTGTTGCTGATATTCGCA
>JAAELZ010000062.1 GCA_024226105.1 Pseudomonadota bacterium
CCGTACACGCTGAGAACGGCGAGCTGGTATTTCAGCTGCAAAAGAAGATTTTTGAAATGGGCATCACCGGCCCTGAAGGCCATCCACTTTCGCGTCCACCCGAGGTCGAAGGTGAAGCGGCCAATCGCGCGATACGTATTGCTGAAGTATTTGGGGTGCCGCTTTACATTGTGCACGTTTCTGCGCGCCAGGCACTGGATGAAATCACGCGTGCGCGTAACGAAGGTCAGCGTGTGTTTGGCGAGGTGCTCGCCGGCCATCTGCTGATTGATGATTCTGTTTACCGCAACCCTGATCTGGAAAGCGCAGCAGCCCACGTTATGAGCCCGCCATTTCGCTCCAAAGAACACCAGGACGCGCTGTGGAAAGGTATCGCTTCGGGTAGCCTGCAAACAACGGCGACCGATCACTGTTGTTTTTGTGCAGATCAAAAAGCGGCGGGTAAAGATGATTTTCGTCTGACCCCGAACGGTACCGCCGGTGTGGAAAACCGTATGGAGGTGCTCTGGCATCACGGTGTCAATACCGGCCGTTTAACGATGAGTGAATTTGTAAAACTGACCTCCACGAATGCCGCGCAAATTTTTAATATCTATCCGCGCAAGGGCAGTGTTTCGGTCGGTGCGGATGCCGATATCGTGGTTTGGGACCCGCAAGCCAGCAAGACGATTTCCAAAAAGACTCACCACCAGAGTATTGACTACAATATTTTTGAGGGGATGCAGGTGAAAGGTTGTGCCTCGCATACGCTGAGTGCGGGCAAGGTGGTCTACGCGAATGGCGAATTGAATGTTGAGCGTGGGGCAGGCAAATACGTAAACCGGCCCGCATTTGCGCCTTTTTATGATGCGCTGCAACGCCAGGCCAAAATAAGTAAGCCAAAAGCTGTAGATAGAAGTTAAGCGGAGGAATCTCA
>JAAELZ010000063.1 GCA_024226105.1 Pseudomonadota bacterium
GAATCCGAGAGTCCAGGTAATCGATGCTCACAGCTTGCGGCGGGGCATGGGCTCTGGGCGGGGGTGATCGTTTTGGCAACCGGAGCTCTAAATGTTTCAGGATCTTTTTAATGACCTCTTCATCTTCTATAAAACTGATAATACGCATTTTGCCCTGGCATTTGGGGCATATGAGTGGGTCCACATGGTATATTTTCTGAATCAACCTGGCCCAATTCTTTCTGAAAGCCTTTCGGGAAACATCCGAATCTATGAGGGCGGCAGCCTCGTTATCTTTTCCGGCCTTTATGCGTAAGCCACGCGATTTATTAGAATAAAATCCATAATATCTGACCATCTGTTCGTTTTTATTGGGAATATGTGTGGTTAGCAGCGCTAACCAGTCTAAGGCGTCAAATGTTTTTTGGGTCCGACCATCCTTGGATTCATAGACAACCTTTGCCGTACCATCGGATGATTCATGCGCAGGAATATTAAATACACGCTCAGCACTTTCCAGACGCATTGACTCAGTTTTGACAGCAGCTTGCGATCGAAC
>JAAELZ010000064.1 GCA_024226105.1 Pseudomonadota bacterium
GCGTTTCCCTATCTTTCGCTCAAGGAGATCGACATCGGTTATGCGAGTGTGCTCGCGATCCGGGTCACTTATGTGGGTGAACTGGGCTGGGAGCTTCATGTCCCCACCATTCATGCGGTTCAGGTTTATGACCAGATAATCGAAGCGGGTAATGAATTTGGTCTGCGCCACGCTGGTCTGCAAACACTTAACTCATTACGGCTGGAAAAAGCGTATCGTGATTTTGGGGTGGATGTAGACAATACCGACAACCCGATTGAAGCGGGGCTGGGTTTTGCCGTGAAACTCGACAAAGAAGGTGGGTTTATCGGTCGTGATGCACTGGCAGCCATCAAGGCCAAAGGCATCCCGAACAATCGCATGCTTCAATTTCTGTTACTGGACCCCGGGCCATTGCTCTACGGGAACGAGCTGATCTACCTGAACGGGCAGACGGTAGGACACCTTCAGATTGGTGGTTATGGCCATACCCTGGGCGGGGCTGTTGGCATCGGTTTTGCCGGTATAGACGAGCCGCTCACCGCAGAGATCGTGAACACGGGTGAATGGGAGATCGACGTTGCGGGTGAGAGGTTTAAGGCACGTGCTTCGTTGAGGCCCCTGTACGACGCCAAAATGGAACGCATCAAGTGCTGATCCAGCATTAGAAGTAGCAGTAGCAGCTTTAGCCCTTAGCAGTCCCAATCGATAGTTTCGAACGGATTGCTTAAGTCGTCTGTCCATAGAGCCGGTTGTCTAAAATAACTGTTAACCCGCAATACCCGACAATACTACAAAAGTTCGGGTAATCAGGAATGTCTGTGCCGGGAATTAACGATTCGAGGGAACCGGATCAAGCCGCAAAACTGATGAGTTCCTCCTCTGCATGTTTGATGGAGGAGTCAAACCGATTATAAGCCATCACATCAACCTCATAATCAAGCAGGTTTATCCATTTTGAACCTTCGAGCAGTGCCAGCGCGAATTCGTCGGCACTATCAAAGCGTTCCGATGGTTCAAACTTAAGAGCGCGATTGATGGCGCGTAGCAAGGTTAGATGATAGTTCGCACCATAGCGATCAATGCTTAGCCGAGGGGCGATTTTGCAGTTTTTTGATGATGCGGGTATCTTTATGCAGATGCTGAAATATAAAGTGGCAGCGGTTGAGTATACGTCCGTCCACGGGCCAATCTGACGGTTTTTGTCGTATAACTCGGGTGGTGCAAAGCCATGGGTTAATACCTGCTTATTTATAAATCGACTACCATTATTTATAAATCGTGCTGCGCCAAAATCCAGTAGCAGAGATTTTCCATTGGGTTGAAGCAATATATTGGCGGGTTTAACATCCAGGTGTAGAAGCTGCTTTTCGTGCAGAAAGTTAAGTGCACTCAGAATTGGCATGATTACCTTGTAAAGCATGTCCTGATCCAGGGGTTGCCTGGCTGTGCTTAGGAACCACTTCAGGTCGCGTCCGTTATTGTCTACAGTAACCAGATAGGCTGTTTCATTAGCTCGGAAAAACCCACTCGCATTGAGTACGTTCGGGTGCTTGAGGTGTTTAAGTGCCAGTGCTTCGTTATGAAACTGGTTTAAGCCCTCGTTAAAAGCCAGTGCGTTTTTTCCACCAATCGATACGACTTCGCCGTTTTCCCTGCGCCCTGCATAATGTTTCGGAAAATATTCTTTTATGACCACATTTAACATGGTGCTCATTTCGACTGCTTTGTATACAAGGCTGAAGCTACCCCGCCCGATAAACTTTCTAATGCGATAACCGTGCAATGTAGTGTTTTCGGTAAGTGGTTTTCGCAGGTCAGGTTTAGCGTGCCAGGACCGACCTCTACTTTCCTGTTTCTGATCAGCAGGCTTTGCGTGACTATATCTATCTTTGGCCCTGAGGTATTTCATAGTCTCGGATGTGGGGCAATGAACCTGAACCCAAAAAAATTTCTCCCTAACAACCAAAAGTAATAATATACCGATTATCGACAAATTACTACCAAAAAAAGACATATATACCAATCATATGCTTATAGTGGTCTTTTTCTGACAAGGCATCTGCTATGGTTTAGATCCAGGTGTTTTCTAACGATAATCTAATTGTCGGTAAACCAGGTTTTGGTGTGCCACTCATCTGCGTAAATTTTGTCTGGTGCGAAACAAACCGGTAAAATACGTCACGTCTCATTTAAAAACCGTGAATCATAATCCCAAATTTCTCAGTTGGACAGGGTATAGTGTGCTTCTGTGGTGGCCAGAAAATAGATTTGGGGCAAGGCATAACGCACGGAATGGCTACGCATTTTATTGCCAGGCCCTTTCAGCCAGTTACATCGCGGCTATACGCCGCCACAGGAGTGCCCACGGAAAATAACGTTGGACTCTGTAGTGCCTTTCACTCTATGGGTGAAAGGAAAAATTCACGTTTTCTCAATTGCTTTATGTACTTATTCATCTTTCACAGCGGTCAACTGAGGATTTGGGGATAATGCCTAAACGGCAATTAAACCGTCGACAGGCCTGGCGCATTAAAAAAGTTCAGGAAGAACGCGCTCAACGTGCTGCGCGCCGCGACGCAGTGGCTGAAGATCAGCCAGGTGAAGATAAACTGGGGCCTGAGCAAGAGGGGCTGATCATCGCCCACTATGGTGCCCAACTTGCAGTTGAGCCTAAATCTGAAAATGGCGATTATGATGGATTGCCGGCAAAACGCTGCCACCTTCGCACTAATCTTGGTTCGCTGGTTACAGGTGATCGAGTGGTCTGGCGTGACCGGGAGCCAATGGGTGTGGTGGTTGCCCGCCTGGATCGGAGTAGTGAGCTTTGCCGCCCGGACCCCTACGGTGATCTAAAGACGGTTGCGGCCAATATAGATCGGGTTATTATTGTGGTGGCACCGTTCCCGGAGCCGCATGCAAATCTAATCGATCGCTATCTGGTGGCGGCTGAAACCCAGCATATCAGGCCCATTATCCTGTTGAATAAAATCGATCGACTGGATGCACAAAATCAGCAGAAAATTGATGATCTGATTTCACCCTATCAGGCTCTGGGTTATGATGTGCTACGAACGACGGCAAAAAATCCTGGTAGTTTGAATGAGCTGCGCAGCTTTCTGGCAAATTTCACCTGTGTTTTTGTTGGTCAGTCCGGTGTGGGTAAATCATCTTTGATCAATGCTCTGTTACCTGATGTAAATACAAGGGTCGGTGCTTTGTCGGAGCTTACGCAAAAAGGTACGCATACCACCACTACCGCTCATCTGTTTCACTTTCCGCAGGGCGGGCATCTTATCGATTCGCCCGGAATTCGAGAGTTTGGTTTATGGCATATGACACGGGATCAACTGCTGGACGGGTTTATCGAATTCCGGCCGCTGATTGGCCACTGCAGGTTTCGCGATTGCAAACACGAACAGGAACCGGGGTGCGCGATTCAGGAAGCACTAAATGCGGGGAGTATTTCGCATGATCGAATGGTAAGTTTTTTGCACATACTGGCTACATTGGAGGACGCGCAATAAAAACGGGGTATGCCCTGGAGAGTTGCTCGCCGTAATTCAGTTAAGGGGTCATTTTTGTGAAACCCGCTTTTAGGATTATGGGAGCATTGAGCGCTATTTTGGTTTGCCCGCCATGCTTCTGATAAAATAGGGTCAGGTCAAAAATGATAGAATTTAACCAGAGGTGTCCGCTAGCATGTCAGAGTTAAATAAAGAACCCTCATCTGGCTGGGAAGGCCGTTTTTCGATAACCATTACCCTGATGCTTGTCATCGGCATACTGATATTGATCTCGGTGGGCAGCGTCCTGGGCATTGGCATCTGGCTGGCGCAGAAAAACACCTTTGCGTTGCTTAGTGAAAACGCTCATCAGGGCGTCGCTGCGGCCTCGAGCAGTATCAAACGATACCTTACACCGGCTGAGCATCAGGCTGAATTTCTGGCGGAGCGTATTACGAGTGGTGAAGTAGATCCAACTGACCATCAGGCACTTGGGCTGCTGTTGAGCGGCGCCCTGGCAGGGGCGGAGCAAATTGAGACGGTGATGTTTATCGATGCCCGTTTACAGGCTTTTGTCGCCGATTACGATAGCCTGCAAGGCCTGGTGGTAACGGGCACACTCAATTACGCAGCTGATACTGAAATTCGTGAAAAAAGGGAGAGCCTAAAGCCGGGCGCCAATTGGGGTACGCCAATCTGGAGGGAGATTTCACAAAAAACCTATCTGGATCTGGCGTATCCGGTTTATAGGCAGGGCCAGTTTCTCGGGACTGTGGTGGCGGTTGTTTCGGTTGAGAATCTTTCTGATTTTGTAAGTGATATCGAAATACACACCTCCGGCGTCCTGTTTATTTTGTTGGGCGAAAATCGTGTGCTTGGGCACCCGCTGATGAGACAGGGATACGATGGCATGGATAGTGAAACCCCGTTGCCACTGCTTAAAGAATTTGAAGATCCGGTGTTGGCGACTTTCCTGCGAGAACCTCGGCATCGTGAACTCAGGCTAAAGCTCCCGCAAGGCACAAAAGGCCATGTGGTTACCGTTGAGGGTGAAAAATATGTATTCATTTATCAGAATATTTCCGGCTTTGGCCCGGAGCCTCTTACGGTGGGTGCTTACTTTCAGAGATCTGAATTTGGTGAAGAAGTTGAACGGGTCGTAGCGACCATGGTCGTCGGTTTTATCGCGCTCATCATATCTCTACTCGCCGCTATTTATCTTGGCCGGAAAATTGCCCAGCCAATCGTGCATTTTTCCAACGCTGCCAGCGGCGTGCGTGACCTCGACCTTTCGCAGGTAAAGGAGCTTCCGGCCAGCCCTTTTAGGGAGCTAAATGATCAATCGGCTTCATTTAATGCCATGCTACGCGCCTTGCGCTGGTTTGAGCTTTACATACCCAAGCGGGTGGTCGAACATTTGGTCAAAAAAGGGGATGCGCGTGAAACCATTTCTGATTCACGCAATATGACGGTTATGTTTACCGATATGGTTGATTTTTCCCATATATCTGAGGGCATGTCGGCGCGTGAGGTGGCAAAGCTGGTCAACCATCACTTTGCCCTGATCGGTGAGTGTATTGACGCTGAAGAAGGAACCGTCGACAAGTATATTGGCGATTCCGTGATGGCTTTCTGGGGGGCACCGGAAAAGCAAAAGCAACGTGCAGATCGTGCCTGTCGTGCGGCACTGGCGATTGGAGCAGCCATTCGGGAAGACAATGCCCGACGCAAAAAGGAGGGCAAACTGCCCATCGGTATTCGTATTGGCATTCATACTGGTGATGTTACCGTGGGGAATATCGGTGCACCGGGCCGTTTAAACTACACAATTATTGGCGATGCGGTAAATATTGGAGCGCGCCTGGAACAGTTGGGGAAAGAGATTTATCCGTACGGAACAGTTGTTTCAATCCTGATTAGTGGCGATACGGCACGGGATTTGGGTGACGAATTCAAGCCCGTTTCGGTTGGTCAGTTCAAACTCAAGGGGCGGGAAGGAGAAATCGAGGTGTTCAGTCTGGCATAAGACTATTCGTCGCGAGCCTGGACATATCAGGAGTCTGTCGGATTGAACATGTTTAGTTCAAAACAGCCAGGTCCGACAGGCTCCTAGAAGTAAAACCTGAGCCCGCCGAAGTAGCTCCAGCCCTGATAGTCACCGCCGTCGTTTACAGGATCGTCCATCTTTGCGTATTCGGCTCCAGCCATGAGTTTCAGTTTGTCGCCGTTGAGCAAATAGCTGAGCCCCAGATAAAATGCCTGATACTTGTCGCCACTGCCTGTGGCTACTTTCTGCTCATAACGTTTTTGCAGCAACAGGCCATTACTTTCGACGCCCCGGGCATATTGATAACGTAGCGCCAGTTGCAGGGTATCGCCCCCTATAAAGAGGTTTTGTGAGAGTTCATAGCTCGGTAGCAGGGTTAAACCCCATACGCTACTTTTTCCGTCATAGCCGCCGCTTCCGCTGGTGAAATCGACGCCCATTGCATAAGCACCCTTGCTGCCCTGGTGCCAGAGAGAGGTGATATTTCGGTACGGCTTGAAACTCGAGTTATCTTTGTCTCCATCATTGTAAAGATAATCCAGATGCAGGCTGCCCTGGTCATAAAACAGAGGTAGCTCATGTCCTACACCGAGTGTGACAGCCTGACCCGAACTAAAATCTCCGAATTCTTCCCTGGCAGATCCCGTAAACAGGCCGACCTGAACCGTGTGTGCGCCCATTTTCTTTTTACTGTATAAACCAAACACCTCACCGGGCAGGAGTTGGTTGACCAGCAGGCCACGTTCTATCGTCGCCATTTCCTTCGACGAGGTAGTGCGTTCGAGGCCAGCATACACATAATCGAGCCGGCCAAAACTGACTGAGATGTCTTTTTGTTTTGGCGTCCACTTTAAAAAACCAACATAAAGCCCTTTATAAACGGGTGAGAGATCATCGTTTACGTGCATTTGCGCCTGGAACAGAAGCTCTTCGCTCAGCTCAGCCTCAAAGCCGAAA
>JAAELZ010000065.1 GCA_024226105.1 Pseudomonadota bacterium
AAGGGAAATCCCCTAATCGGTCGGCTGATGAAATCGCAAGCTTTTTGCGCTAAACCCCCAGAAACCTTGCGAAAAACAATACTTGAAAAGCGGAATTATATCAACAAAAACAACGCGCTGAGAGAAAATCACAGGCGACCATCTACCCTCTCCGCAGATCAACAGAACGAGGTGAAGGAAAAAACCCAAAACGGCGAGACAATCTCAGCCATAGCGCGCCAGTTTGGAACCAGCAGACAGACCATCATGGGCGTCAGAGATCAGACATGATCCTATGTCGCCTCACGTACCTTTGTTGGGATAGACCCAAGATTGGCACATTCGATGCCGCCGGGGGGCGCCCACCCCATCGGTCACGTAAAAAAGGGGGTTCGGTTGATAGGAATTCAACCTACTGATAAAGAAAATCATTGATTACATGGAGGTGCTGACCTTGAACTCGAGCTTTAATCCTTCTGGAGCGCCAAATGGACTCCAGCAAAATCAAACCAGTGCCCTGCCAGCTCCGACTATTGTTAATACCGGGATTTTATCCAAACCGGTAAAAGCCGGACTGCCGCAAGTTCCAGATTACCTTCATGATTGGTATAACTGGGCATATCTAAATCCCCGCAGTGTACAATTTCTCGATCACGAACTGATTGTTGCGACGATATTGTGGGGCAATCACAATCTCCTGCAGCGATCAGCTTTTGCCGAAATTCAACCGGGACAAAAGGTGCTCCAACCAGCCTGTGTCTACGGCAATTTTTCAGTGGCGTTGGCGCAACACATTGGCGCTGAGGGGCGGCTGCAGATTTCTGATGTAGCACTCATCCAAGTCAAGCGTTGCCGCCATAAGTTGCGCGATTTTCCCCAGGCAGCAGTCAGACTCGCAGACGCGGCACAGCCCAGCGGCGAACTCTATGACGCGATATGTTGCTATTTTCTGCTTCATGAGATGCCGTCTGACGACAGGTGCAGGACCGTCAACGCGCTGCTTGGCAGTATCCCCCCAGGGGGCACAGCGACCTTCATTGACTATCACAAGCCATGTTTTGCGCATCCCCTAAAGGCAGTTATGAACCTTATTTTCCGCACTCTTGAGCCATTTGCTAAGGATCTCTGGTACGAAGAAATCGCCGATTTTGCCAGCGCACCGGGTGAGTTTATCTGGCGAAAACAAACCTATTTTGGCGAGCTGTATCAAAAAGTCACGGCTCACAGACCCAAGGTAGGCTAACCCGGATTATTCACCGGCACGCGTTATTTGGCTGACGGCGGTGGCATAATGCTTTGATTTAGCGTAAAGAAATGGCTGTGGGAACCTCCCTTTCCTCCGGACAAAAACTGCCCCACCGCCATGACCGACACTGCTTCACTTTTCCCGTCCCTCCCAGCCGTCTCAGGCAAGAAGGTCAACGCTGCTTTCGATGGCGGGCGCATCACCTCTGATGGGGGCGTCTTGCTCCTGGCATCGACGCGGGCGCGTGCGATCTGCGAACGCCTCGCCGCGTTGGTTCCGGATGGGCGTGATCCGACACGCACCCGGCACGACCTGGC
>JAAELZ010000066.1 GCA_024226105.1 Pseudomonadota bacterium
AAGGCCAGGGCTGAATTTGCCAATAAGGCGAAGAGTACCTTTGTCGCCAATATGAGCCATGAAATACGCACACCACTCAATGGCGTAATCGGGCTCAGTGATTTGCTTGAACAGACAAACCTGAATAAGGAACAGTCGGAAATGGTGGAAACCATACAGAGTTCTGCTCATTGTCTACTGTTTCTGGTAAATGATATCCTGGATTTCTCCAAAATTGAAGCCGGAGAAACTGAATCGTCGCATAGGGAGCTTGATCTGCATGCCATCGTTAAAGCGACTGTTCGTATGCTCAACCCTCAGGCTGAAGCAAAAGGTGTCAAAATTCGAGCAGATGTTGACTCGGGTATCCCTGAGTATTTGGTGGGTGATGAACAGCATATAAGGCAAGTATTGATTAATCTGGTCGGCAATGCTGTCAAGTTTACGGAAGAGGGTGAAATCGATGTTCGGGTCACCCTGGGTACGCAAAATGAACGAGAACTATCAATCCGATTTGAAATCATTGATACGGGCATCGGGATTTCTGCAAAAGATCAGGAGCGGATATTTGATAGCTTCCAGCAAGCTGATAATTCCCTTGCTCGACGACACGAAGGAACTGGGCTGGGCGTTACCATAAGCCGTGAGCTTATTCGGATAATGGGGGGCGATCTCAAACTGCAAAGTTCTAGCGGACACGGTTCGCGCTTCTGGTTTGTTCTGAAGCTCAATTTGTGTGAGGCTAGAGAAGAACAGACTTCGGAAGAAATCACCCAGGCATATGGCAATACCGTCATACCATTTACTCGTCCGGACGCAACGGCTAGAGCCCGAACTGGGCCCCTGAACATTCTGGTAGCCGAAGACAACGCGGTTAACCGGAAGGTTATCACCATGATTCTTGAAAACGCCGATTTCAAGGTTCAAACAGTTAATGATGGCGTGCAGGCGCTCGATGCTCTGGAAAAAGAGCACTACGACCTGGTTATCATCGATATGCAAATGCCTGTGATGGGGGGCATTGAGGCGATGAAATTGTATCGAATGGCCCATCATCGTAAATCAGAGGAAATACCTTTCCTGGTCCTGACGGCTAATGCCACGACAGATGCGCAGGAACTATGTAGAGAGGCTGGTGCAGATGGATTTCTGACCAAACCCGTTGATTCAGGGGCATTACTGCAGCATGTGGTATTGCTGACCGGTATCCAGGAGGAGTATAAACAAGCGCAAACAAAGCGTGACGAAAGCCGCACTCTTATCTTTGATCCTGAAATTTTGCTGGAACTGAGCGCGATTCGAAACACCCCCGGCGCGTTGGAAGAAATGATCGACCTGTTTCTGCATAATGCTGATGAGTTGTGTCAGGGGATGCGGGATGACCTGAAAAATAGTGATATTCAGTCGTTTAAGGATCATGCTCATGCTATGAAAGGTAGCGCTGCGAATGTCGGTGCTAACCGCATTTCTAAAGCCGCTCACAGCGCGAAAGCACTGCGATCTATAAACCTGCAATCATCAGGTGGTGAACTGATGGTACTGCTGGAGACTGAATTCAGTGATTTTAGAGATACCTTTGATCGCTATATTGTGAAGCGAAATAGCTCAAATAGTAGACTACTGGATCAGTAAAAAAGATCAGTTTAGAGTTCAGCCGGGTCTCTACCCGCCTATTCTGATAGCTGTTCGCCGGGCGCCCCAGTTGCCGGGCTCCACCTCAAATACACCCGCGATCGGGTGGTCACATTTTTCACAACTATTTTTGTTTGTAATACCCCATTTGCCGAGGGTGTAAGACAGCCTTTCAATCAGTAAATACCCGCATTTTGGGCACCAGGTGCTGTTGGATGTTCTGTCTGAGATATTACCCACATACACATATTCAACGCCCCCTTGTATGGCGATATCGCGCGCGCGCATAAGGGTATCGACAGGTGTTGATCCAATGTTCGTCATTTTGAAATCAGGGTGAAAGGCGGAAAAATGCATCGGCACATCGGTACCCAACTCATTGACCACCCAGGCAGACATTTCGCGTATTTCGGCCTCGCTATCGTTTTTACCGGGAATCATCAGGGTGGTCAGTTCGAACCAGACGTCGGTCTGGTGTTTAAGGTATTTAAGTGTTTCCAGCACGTCATCCAGGTGGCCCCCGGTGAGTTTCCAGTAAAAATCTTCGGTAAAAGATTTCAGATCGATATTGGCGGCATCAATGTGTTGAAAAAAAGCTTCACGTGCACCTTCAGCGATATAACCGGCGGTGACCGCCACGGTTTTAATATCGTGCTCATGACAGGCTTTGGCGGTGTCCGTCGCGTATTCCAGAAAAATCACCGGGTCATTGTAGGTAAAGGCTACGCTTCTGGCCCCTGTTTTTTGTGCCACCTCGGCGATTTTCTCCGGTGAGGCGCTATCCGCAAGAATGTCCATTTCTTTTGATTTGCTCATGTCCCAGTTCTGGCAGAACTTGCAGGACAGGTTGCAACCGGCGGTACCAAACGACAGGGTAGGTGTGCCGGGTAGAAAGTGGTTTAACGGTTTTTTTTCAATTGGGTCAATGCAAAACCCGCTGGAGCGACCGTAGGTCGTCAGTACTACTTGATTGTTATCCCGGGCGCGCACGAAGCACAAGCCGCGCTGCCCTTCCCGCAGCTTGCAGTAACGGGGACAAACATCGCACTGAATTCGACCATCTTCAAGCGTATGCCAGAAATCAGTCGGAAACAGCGCGGTATCTGATTTTTCAAGTTCCATTTAAATACCTTGCTAATAGTGGCTATAGATAGTGAAATGTCAAGTCACGGCTTTAAGCCTGGTGCAGTATCACCCATTCAACATCCACAATTTGTCCGGCAAATGCGAGCGAATTCTGGCAGGTGAAATCTGAACCAGATTTTTATCCAGCGTGCCGACCAGAACCTGTTGAACAGCTTTTCCGAGTCGATCCCGCAATAAGCCCATCATCGCCGGGGGCGCAACCAGATACAGCCTTTTAAAACTGGAAGCTTGATACTCCTCTTCAAGGTAGTGGCAAATTTCTGTCGTAAAGTTAAGCTGCTCCTGTGTTTTTGCGTCGGTCTTAGACTCCATGCCGTGACGCCCGCTGCCTTTACTGTCAAAAGCGCGGCCTCCATCGTCGCTGATCAAGTCCTGATTGCGCAACCGGCCTTCACCATGCACCAGGTTACCTGCTTCAACCAGCGGTCCTAAAGGCGTGTCTGCAACGAATATACGCATTCGTGTACTATCGGTGACGACAACCCAGGTTTTAGAAGATTTCATATATCACCTCTCAGTCTTTGTTTGCCTGCTCTTTGCAGTGTA
>JAAELZ010000067.1 GCA_024226105.1 Pseudomonadota bacterium
CATCCAGGCTTAAAAACTACTTTGTCTGTGCAGGTTTGAATTCCATTGGTATACTGTCGGGAGGTGGTCTGGGGCGCGTTATGGCACACTGGATTTTGAACGGCAGGCCGGATGTGGATGTAACAGGATTCAATGCAGACAGGGTGCAAAGATATCAGGGCAATCCAGAATATCGACGTAGCCGGGTTTCTGAATCTCTGGGGAAAGTTTACAAATGCCATTACCCTACGAAGACACCTGAGACTGCGCGGGAAGCGAAACGTTCAGCACTTCATGACAGGTTGAGGGATGCCGGCGCATACTTCAGTGATGTTAGTGGCTGGGAAGGAGCAAGTTGGTATGCGCCTTCACCAGAACAGGCTAACGTTGACGAACTGTCCTGGGGGAGGATGAACTGGTGGCCCTGGTGGGAAGCCGAACATAAGGCCTGTCGGGAAGCTGTAACACTGACAGACATGAGTTTCATGGCAAAATTCATGGTTCAGGGCCGCGACACGGGAGAGGTACTCGATTACATTTCAGCTAACCGGGTTAATGGAGATGCTGGACAGATTACTTATACCCAATGGCTCAATAAGGAAGGTAAGCTGGAGGCCGATCTAACGATTACCAAGCTTGAAATCGACAAGTTTCTGGTTGTTGTAACCGATACCATGCATGGACACGCAGAAACCTGGTTGCGTCGAAATATTCCCGAAGATGCCCATGTCTTTATCAGCGATGTAAGCTCAGGTCTGACACAGATTAACCTTCAGGGGCCAAAAAGCCGGGCCTTGCTACAGGCTTTGACCTCAGTTGATCTTTCAAATGAAGCGTTTCCATATCGGGCTGCACGTAATATCGATATCGGGTTTGCTGTGGCCTTGTGTATTCGTATCACTTATGTGGGCGAGCTGGGATATGAGCTTTATATTCCGTGTGAACAAGCTGTTCATGTCTATGACCGGATTGTTAAAGAGGGCAAGAATCATGGATTGGTTCATGCCGGTCTGGCTGCTCTCGGTAGCCTGCGCCTGGAAAAATCCTATCGGGATTACGGGCATGATATTGATAATACAGACAACGCATTCGAAACCGGCCTGGGCTTTGCCGTTGCGATAGACAAACCTGGAGGATTTATTGGCCAGGAAGCGGCTAAAGCTCAGAAGGCTCAGGCACCCTACAGGCAACGATTGGTACAGCTTATCGTAAATGATCCCGCGCCGTTGCTCTGGCATGCCGAGATTATTCGACGAGATGGAGAACCTGTCGGTTATGTACGTTCCGGAAGTTACGGACACACACTTGGTGGAGCCGTAGGCCTTGCCATGGTTAGAGGGATGGGGGTGCCTGTAACAGCAGAATATCTTTCAACAGGCAAATGGGAAGTTGAGATTGCCGGGAAGCTTTATCCCTGTACCTGTTCCCTGCGGCCCCTGTACGACCCAAAGATGGAGCGTATAAAGATCTGATCCCGTAGCCTTGATATCAGGTTACAAAGCGGGGCCACACATAGGGGGTGATTATTATCGCTAGCCCATCCTGGTATTGTTCGCAACAAAGTACTTGCAGCACTGCTGGAACGCCGCGTAATATTGTCACTCACACAAGTCAAACTCTTCCCTGGCTTGAATCGTTTCTGGCTCTATTTCATTTGGCGGTGGACAGGTTGCAGTGAAGAATACAACGCTTACAATCGGCACATTGTTGCTTGGTGCAGCACTGGTGTTGACCGGTCTGGGCCTGTTTCAGACCGTAATGCCGTTGCGTGCCAGTCTGGAGAATTTTTCGGCCTCGATTGTGGGCTATCTGGGTACTGCCTATTTTTCGGGGTTCATAGTTGGCTGCCTGCTGGGACCGGCCCTGGTGAAGGCCGTTGGCCACATTCGCTCGTTTAGCGGGTTGGCGGCATTGCTGGCGGCTTTGACATTGCTGTTTCCGATGAAGGCTGATCCCTATTTGTGGATTATGCTTCGGTTTCTATGCGGGATCTGTCTGGCAACGGTTTTCATGGTTATTGAAAGCTGGCTCAACGAGCAGGCAGGCGATGCCATGCGCGGGCGGGTGCTGTCAATTTACATCATCATGGCAAATGTGGCGACCATGGCAGGGCAAATGATGGTCAATCTGTCTGATATTGCCGGTCAGTTTCTTTTCGCACTAGTGGCTTTTCTGATATGTCTTTCCGTAGTCCCGCTGGCGCTTACTCCAACCAACGAACCAACGCCGATCCCGACAACAAAGCTCGAGCTTAGAGGTTTGCTGTCGATAACTCCGGTCGGGACTGTCGGTTGCTTCATGGTGGGTATGGTGGAAGGGGCTTTCTGGACGCTCGGGCCGGTATTTGGCCAATTGCGTGCGATGAGTATCTATGAAGTTACCCTGCTGATGGCGGCATTTGTGCTTGGCGGGACATTGTCCCAGTGGCCACTGGGTCGTCTATCGGACCGTATTGACCGCCGCATGGTTATCTTTCCGGCAGCACTGGGAACGGTGGTTACCGGATCGATGATTGCATTCTGGCCATTTTCCGGCTTGTGGCCTAACCTGGTTGTGGCCACTTTTCACGGTGCATTGATGGTGCCGCTTTATGCCCTGTGTCTTGCCCATGCCAATGACAATATCCCTACAGAAAAGCTGGTGCAGGTGAGCGGCAGCCTGTTACTGATCTACTCAATTGGTGCGGCCATCGGTCCACTCATCGCTGCACCCGTCATGGATAAGGCGGGCCCGGGTGGCCTGTTCATTTTCATCTCGGTGGTGCTGGCACTGTTTGCCGCGTATATTGTCTACCGGCTGGTTTGGCATCCGTCTTCCGAACGCACACAACCCAGCCCATTCGTCCCGATTCCCAAGACATCACAATCCGTCTATGAACTGGAGGTGGATGATGAGTACGAATAATACAACAGGGCAGGGTCTGAACCCTGCCCTGATATACTGAACTGGTACTAATTCAAGCGTCAGTGCGCCAGGCAAATGGGCAGACTTCAGCAATATTTTTTTTGGATAATTACTTTGATTATTGGATATTTATGGATAACATTACTCGCCTAATTGGATAGTATGGATACAAAAAGCCTCGTTATCACGCCGGAACTGCTCAAACTCATTTCATAAATTGATGAGTTCAAAGGGATTTGGAGTGTGATGCACTCTCTAACCCCGGATCGTCTTCAGTCGCTCAGGAAGGTGGCGACCATTGAGAGCATTGGTTCATCAACTCGAATCGAAGGATCAAAATTAGCAGATGAGCAAATCGAAACTTTACTCGGCGGCGTCGTTACCAGGTCTTTTGTCACCCGAGATGAACAGGAGGTCGCAGGGTATACCGCTGCGGGAATAATGGTGCACAATCATCCAGGCGGGTGAGGCCAACCGAGCGACGCGGATAAACAGCCTGAAAAATGGTGCCCGGGGCCGGAATCGAACCGGCACGGTGTTGCCACCGAGGGATTTTAAGTCCCTTGCGTCTACCAATTTCGCCACCCGGGCATCGGGCGCATCTCCTAAGCAC
>JAAELZ010000068.1 GCA_024226105.1 Pseudomonadota bacterium
AGCGTAGCGCATCCACCAAAATACAGGTTAAAGAACCTATCCACCGTATCGAGTAAAACTATCCAACAATTCCCTCAAGCTAATTGGCGCATTCGACTCGACTAAATCCAGCTCGAAAGCCAACCGCCCAATCACCTGCTCAGGCGTCTTGCCCTTCTCGCGCAGCATCTGTAATGAATCAGAACCATCCCGCTTAGCCAGCTTATTCCCATCCGCATCGGTTTTAAGCGGCACGTGCCAAAAACGTGGTGCCTGCGCCCCAAGCGCATTAAAAAGAGCAACCTGCCCGGGGGTAGAATCCAGCAAATCCGCACCACGCACCACATCCGTTACACCCATGACGATATCATCCACCACGCTGACCAACTGGTAGGCGTACATATCATTAAATCGCTTTACTATAATATCCCCCCAGGCCACAGCAACATTTTGGGATTGCTCTCCCATGAGCATATCTACAAATGTAATCTCTTCATCCGGCACCTTAAACCGCCAAACCAACTGTTGATCATGCGCAAATGACGAGATCTCCCGGCCACGGCAGGTTCCGGGGTATACATAGTGCCCGGACTCATTGGGCTTAGCGACCTGTCGCCTGATCTCCTTGCGCGAACACGCACAAGGGTATAAATAGCCCCGGGATTTTAAAGTTTCAAACGCGGCCGTATACTGAGGCAAATAGTCTGACTCAACATATATCCCATCCGCATCAGCGGCGTAATCAATATTCTCAAGCACATCCCAATCCATTCCCAACCAGCGCAAATCATCCAGAATCTGCTCCGCACTTCCTTCTTTCACCCTGGGCGTATCGATATCATCCATGCGCAAAAGAAAGTCACCACCCGCTAGCCTGACCTGCAACCAGGCCACTATCGCGGTTTGTATATTTCCAAGATGCTGCATACCGCTCGGACTGGGTGCATAGCGCCCCCTGACCTGCCCATTGGATAGAGAAGCTGTCTGCAATAGTTGGTATTTCAGGTTCATAAATTAGTGGTTAAGCTCACTGAATGTTAAAAGCACTTATATTTGATGTAGACGGCACCCTGGCCGACACAGAACGGGACGGCCATCGTGTCGCATTTAACCTCGCATTTCAAGAGGCAGATTTGAATTGGGACTGGAATCCAGAGCTCTACGGTGAGTTACTTACGGTCACCGGGGGTAAAGAACGCATGCGTTTTTATGCGGAACAATACGATCAGGCGTTTATTTCACAAGCGGATGTGGATGAACTCATCACAAATTTGCACGCCAGCAAGACCCGCCACTATGTGAATTTGCTAAGCGAAGGCAGGATACCCTTAAGGCCCGGTGTGAAGCGCCTGCTTAAAGAAGCTGTTGATGCCGGGCTGACCCTGGCGATTGCAACCACCACAACTCCACAAAACGTCTCCGCTTTGCTGGAAAGCACACTGGGAAAGGACTCCAAAAACTGCTTTGCCTCGATTGGTGCAGGTGATATTGTGCCCGCGAAAAAACCAGCGGCAGACATTTACCTTCATGTACTAAAAGAACTGGAGCTACAGGCCAGCGAATGCCTGGCCTTTGAAGACTCTGAAAACGGCGTTCGCGCTTCGCTCGGCGCGCAACTTGCAACCATTGTTACGATCAACAGCTACACTGAAAATCATGATTTTGAAGGGGCCGAACTGGTACTGAATCAATTTGGAGAAGCTGATTTACCCGCTAAAGTACTGGCCGGCACAATGCAAAAAAACTACCTGGATATCGATGGCATACAAACACTTTACAACGAATTGTAAATCGAGCAGAAAAAACAAGGAAGCGCTTGCGAAAACCCTGACCTTAGGGTATCTTCCGCTCCCCAAATCTGTACTGTTATTCCGCAACACACGGCTATGTAGCTCAGCTGGTTAGAGCACATCACTCATAATGATGGGGTCGGTAGTTCGAATCTACCCATAGCCACCATTTATTCAAATACTTACAAGATTTTCTCCCCTTCTCAAGCTTCCGTTATTAAGCGTTAATAACCAATTAATAACGCTTCAGCTGGTCATTCTCTGATCTTTCAGCGAGTGGCATACTTTACCTCCATCCGTAACCATACTACATCGTACTTTATGAACCCGTACGAGGTACAAACGATGGAAGATTTATGGTCAACCCAGCAACTAGCCGACTATTTAGGCTACGAGCGCACAAGCATTGAAAAAATGCGTCGCGAAGGCAGAGTGTTAATCAGCAACCAAAACTGACCAGTTTCAGTAACAAATCAGCGCGCAATATTGACCACCTGCCGAGCATGTAAAGATTGTGCAGTGGATTGATAACATTACATATAGTTACCAATCCAAGAATTCGGGCAGATTATTTTAGGATGCTGTTAGATGGTCAGTTTTGGTTGCTGATTGACACAGTGTATCCCAACTAGTGCTGACGGGGTACAGTGATTTCATGCTTTGCACACTTCCATGACTGTATGCGGGAGAATGAGGGTAAAGACCCAAAGCATGGCGTCAGGGGCGCATTATTTGCAGAAAAACATAGAAGCTTGATTGATCTAACAGAACTTCAAACAACTTAACGGGACAGCAGTGGCCCAATAGCCAAATTTAAAGTGACAATGTTAACAGAGATATGCAGAGTCTGTATATTTACTGGTATCGGATGATAGGCAGACCAATTAGTAGTTTAAAGTTTAGTCCCTCCGTCCCCTTAATCAGAATTCGCATAGATCAGCTGATTGAGTCACCTTTGGATGCAACTTAACATGGTTACAATATTTGTTTCATCGTTCATTTTGTGCTCCTTATGCTCCAGTCACATCATTCAGCCCTCGTCTTTCTGCAATCTGCACAATCTACAATTTTCTGTCTGTATAACTAATTGTAAACCTCATGAATCGACGAAGACTGCTTAGAATATTTTTCGCTTCCCTGATCTTCGGTGCAGGCATTTTTATATGGCTCACCCCTACTCATGAAATCACTCCATCGCAACCGGGTACTTCCGCCTTCAAATCAGCAATTCTGCCACCAGGCACGGTCAGAGAAACCATTTTGCCAGACCATATCGATGAAATGGTTCGCATCGAGGCTGGCTGCGTTGATACACCTGACTACGATATTCAGAAACAAATATGTGTCGATAGTTTCAGCATCGGTAAATACGAAATTACTCAGGGTCTATGGCAAACCGTGATGGGCAACAATCCAGTTGAGGCCCCACAAGGGAAGCTTTATCCGATCGCCTCAGTAAGCTGGAACGATATTCAGACCTTCATCACAAAGCTAAATCAAATCACAGATAAACGGTATCGCCTGCCAACCTCTAACGAATGGCATTATGCCGCACGTGGTGGCACTCAGACAACCTACTGGTGGGGTGATGAAGCAAGTCATGCCTATGCAAACTTTGGTAAAGACCCCTGTTGCGGTAATCAAGTACAAGGCCGCGACCTATGGGACAAGGTATCTCCTGTCGGCTCTTTCCCAGCCAATCTTTATGGCCTGCACGACACAGCAGGCAATGTCTGGGAGTGGACATGCTCTGAAGCAAGAGAGGAACTCACTGCCTCGGATTTATGCGCGGCACAAAAGAGCGGAACTCGCTTACGAGAAGCACGCGGGGGTTCATGGATCAGCAATTCAAGCAAAATTCGTACAACGAGCGCTGCCAACCTTCTTCTAGAAGGTAATTTTATGCTGGAAGGAAAACGCGATGACCTTGGCTTTCGTCTTGTCCTGGACTACCCGGCGCAACAAGAAAGGCAATCAAAGCTGGAAATCTCCTTTCAAACGAAACAGACAGCAAAACAGCAAATTGAAAATACCTACACAATGGGCTCTGAAAGTGGCTATCAACTAGTTTTTGATCGTGTCCCAACCCACTACGGCGAATATACCGAACTTCTTGCCACTCAGTTGCGGGCTCCGGATGGAACCATTATGCGAGGAGAATTCTCAGAAAGCCGATACGGCGCACCCCACTGGTTTACATGGCAAAGTCATCCCTCATGGAAATATGATGCTCTGCGGCAGTGGACTGGTGGAATGCACTGCTGCATGTGGTATTGGTTTGTCTCAAAATCTCCCCCTTATCGAATACTACCGAAATTTGATGATGTGCCTATCGACATCGTTCTGATTGACCCCGACAATGACGGGATAATGGAATTCGAAACGCTGGAAGACAGCTATTCATTTGGCACGGACACCGCACATAGAACTATGCCAAAATTGCTTTGGCGGATGACAGACACCGGGCCTGAATTGGCGCGTGATCTCATGAAAACATGGAAGTTGTCTGAAACGCAACTCAAGGATATAGAACTTATAGTTAAAAGCCTTGCGCCCGTGTCCGGTCACTTCAATCACGAATGGACACAACTGCTGACAACGAATGTCATCACAGAATACTACAGCACAGGTGACATCGAGCATGCTCGACAGGTTTTTGATCAGCTGTGGTCGTATTCAGATTCAGAGGGGGAGGATTTCTGGAATAAGATTGCTCGCCAGATGGCTTGTAGCCCTTATGGGGTTGAAGGCGTTAAATGCTAGTTCAATTTCTATTGCCAGATTCCGTTAACCGTCCTCTCGACCATAAACCAGATTTTAACCCCTCAAACCCAAAGTTGAGGTAAGAATTCTCGTAAGAGATATGGAAATTACACTCATCATGAATTTAACTGGTAATTCGTATTGCACAGCTACGCTTCGTATCTACTGAGCAAATATTTCAAATGCTCGCCATCTGTACCACAACACCCGCCAAGTATCTTCATACCATATTTTTCATTCAGCTCCAGCATGGCATCACCCCATTCAGATATACTTTCAGACTCCAATTGCTCTGCTCCATCTAATTCGCAATGATCTAATGACGAAGCATTTGCTGAATTTCCTATAAGTCGCTTGAAAAGCATTGCTGGCTGTTTATCAGCACACAGAAAAGTCGGATATGAACAATTCACCATATATCCAAGTGGTGGAATAGTCGTTTTTTCATCTACTCTAGCAATCGCATCTATTAGTGGTGTGCCATCTAAGACATTACCATTGCGATTTATCACATAACTTATGATGTATGGTATACCCGTCTTTTCCATTGCCATGGCAATACCGAGTGATTCTTCAACGTTTGGAAGTGTTACCGCCATGAGAAAATCTACCCCGCCTTTTGCGAGTTGTCCGATCTGCCATGAGTGAAATTGCTCCGCTTTTCCCGAAGTTAAACCTTCTTCGGGCAGGTAACAGTCATTTTTACACCCAATGGAACCGCCAATTCTGATATTTACGATGTCTTTATTGGATGTATCGCGTATTCCCTGTAGAAATTTGACCGCATCATCGTTAATTGATTTACTGATGTTTGAGTCGTAAACCCTTTCACGGTTAGCTCTCCAGGTTGGGGTGCTCATTAAAAAGGGCAATCTCGCTTCCAATGCGATGTCAAAATACTCCAGGTACAACTTTGTGAGTTCGCTCTGACCAGCACTATCATATATCAGGGGGGAATGAACAAGTGCGGGATGAAGTTTAATCCCCTTCAATCGCCTCAACCTTTCTACGATTGAAGCCTCCATCAGTATCAATTCACTATTGTCTAGCAGAGTATTCATTATGCTTGATGGTTGGAAACAATGGGATTTGGTAGTCTGATATTGGCTGACATTATCTTTAACAATTGGAAGTCACTAAAAGCAATCTCAATCACCTGGCCCTGGAATTATATAACTCCCGAATCTGCGGTAACCCCTCTTTAAAAAACGTGAACCGATGTGAATCTCCCTCAAATTCCATGTACCTTCCATACCCTTCATAGAATACCTTTGTTTTGGCGTGATCAATCACCGGATCGCCTGTATCAACCAGAACCAGGCGAGGAACAGACATATCATGTTTCACCACATTGAAGGATTCAAAATCTTCTATGGTGAATTCGTATTTCTCGCCTGTTTTGTAGTTTTCGTTTTCACCAAGCAGGTGTTTAAGAATTTCGGGATTGGTAACTGGATTTATTAGGACTACTTTGGCGCTAAATTTCCTGGCAAGCATTTCAGCGAATACCCCACCAGTTGAGGATGCAACGAATGTCAGTCTTTCAGGAGGCTCTGATTCAATTGCTTCAGATACAATTTTCGACAATTCAGCGAAGCCTTTCTTAAAGTTGTAGACGGTGTAAGTCGGTGAGATAACTTTGATGTCGGGAAAATAGCTTCTGAGTTGACTGGCGGTATTGTTGTTTCCTGCTGAGTTGAAGCCGTGGAGGTTTATTATCATGAATTTCCTTTCTTAAAGATTGAGTGTAGAGAGGTTGCCTGCCAGCAATCATTTCTAGTAAACCGTGAAAGCTCGTATACATTAGCCCTATGCGTGGGCATTTACGCCCTTTTAAGTATATGTAATTAAAAGCATTTTATTGTTAATGGCTATTCTGGCCTTAGTCACCATTCTTTTCATTTTGTTAGGGCCGACAATCAGTTCCCTGGTTGCTGCGGAGTTAGCTGGCTACTTTTTACAAAATGTTTTTAGCATTTAGCGGCCTTAGTTTCAGCGCTATGGAGTCCGCCAGTGTGCTATTAAAAACTGCAGCAAGTGCACACAACATTAACTCTGTACGGGAAAGCATCCAGCCTCGAAGTAATACAACATCTTCATCCATAAAATCCCGGTGTACCGCCGCCTTAATTCTTGCGTCGATCAAATCCATGTTTTCGGCTGTGATATCGCTTTGCGAGAGTTGCAATCGCTCTAACAAAAGTTCCGTCAGCTGTTCGTAGGTTTGACCTTGCAATGCAGGGGCTTCAGATATGTAAAGCGAGCCAATTTTTTGAGCTTTTTCTACGTAGAACAATACCGATATCATTTGTTGCGCAATAAGCTCCAGTGAATTCTGATTCCTGTTGCAGCCCCCAACGCCAACAGGAATGATGGTCATCAGTGATGAGTATCCGATGACCTTTAACGTTTTCCTTCGAGCGTAAATTGGTGCCGGGGCATTCATGCTGTTTTCTCCTTCAGGTGATCTGCCAACCTCAGCGCCAGCGCAATAAGATTTAGAGTCGGGTTGGTATGGCTTATGGTCGGAAAAACGGAACTACCCGTGATGTAAAGGTTATCGACATCAAATACCCTACAATTGCGATCAACCACGCCTGTCTTTGGGCTGTCAGACATACGGGTTGCCCCGCAATGGTGTTTGCCGGAGGTAAATGTACCGGGCCACTCATCTCTTTTACCCATAGTCGGTGCATAAGCTCGACCGTAACCCATTCGCGCAAATTCTAAAGCGCAAATCTCTATCGCTCTGTGCACATTGGCCTTTTCGTCATCACTAACCTGCCAGTTAACCTCTATTTTTTGCTGGCCCAGGAAGTCGCGTTTGTCAGATAATCGGACAAAGGCATCAGGATTCGGTATCGGTTCCATCGCCATATGTACAGAAAGCGAATTACCTCTTTCTCTATTCAGTGGTGCCGCTTCTACGGCACCATCCACCCCGGAAAAAATGCCGCCAATAGCATTACCATATTTAGGCGACGTATTGTATAGATGAAATCGAAAGCGAGTCAGCTCTTCTCTGCGTGTCAACGCTTCCGATGCCGTCAATATTGCGAACACCCGCCCGCCATTAATTTCATGTGACCCAAAATACATGCCAAAATTCTGATCACTGCGCGTTAATGATATATCCAGTGCCGGACGAACCAGTATGTGATCGGTATAGTATCGACCAACCAGGTTATGGCTGTTGCCCAAGCCATTGCTAGCCGATTTGTTTGACAGCAACAATAGACGTACATTTTCAAGCCCACCGGTTGCCAGTACAAATTTTTTCGCTTTAACCTTATATCGAGGGCCATCAATAACGGCTACTTCGGCACTCGTTACATGCGATGCAGATTCATTAGCGCTCAATTCCAGCACGTTGGAATGCAGGTAGACAGAGACATTCTCTGATTTTTCCAACACAGGCTGATACACCGGGCCGAAGCGGGTAGGCGGGCTTTGGTGCTTCATGACATTGATCAAACGATCACTTTGCAGCGGCAGTAAGTCGAGCCCGAGTTGTTCGGCGTATTCAGGCAGGGAATCGTAGTCATATTTACCTAATCCCAATATAGGCTGAGTTTGCTCCAGGTACGGTTCAAGCTCGTCGATGGTTATCGGCCACCCACTGTGCGGAATCCAGTCTCGTTTAGAAAAGTCGAATGCATCGAAAGGACGACAATGCCCTGCCCAATGCCCTGTGGTACCGCCAAAGTAGCGGAGTCGGTTTCGACCAAGAGGATAGGTCTCTCGACCCACATTAAAACCATCGTACAGAGACTGGGTACGTTTGTCATACCCTAAACCACCACTTTCCAGTATAACAACCTTTTTATTCGAACCATTTAGCGCAAGGCCCATAGGGATGCCCGCAGCACCCGCCCCCACGATGCATATATCGGCTTCGACGACGTGTCCATTCTCTAATTCTTTTGCATCAATCAGCATTTTTTAAAAATTTTCAGTAGAGTGGTAACTTCATCGGCCGCGTTAAACGCCAGAGCCAGACGCTATACCACATCAAGATTAGACTATTCTAGCCAGAGACTATTTGGTCTCGGTATTATCTCACCATCCGGTGCTTTCATTAAGTGTTTTTTTGCCTGTTAGCCCAAAATCCTGTTGATATTTCGCTCTGCTCTTGAACAAGCCTCTCCGGCTCAATGCAGCCATTCAAAATATGGGGCAGTTCGGGCTCACATGGGATTGTTCTAATAGCTCAATGATCCTGCACAGGGCAGCCCGGAGTTTCCTGTTTCCAAATTTGCCGCAATACCCTACCCGCACAAAAAACCCAGGTCGAATCCCTCCGACCTGGGTACCCGGTGATAAGTAAAAACGATTGATTCGACGATCTATCCTGATCTATGAGCACCCTTCCGTGGGTTTCAATTCGTGTATACGTACCGTTAAGGTGGAACAATTTTTGTACAAATGCGAGCGTAAGTATGTGACTATTATCACATATTTGATGTTCCCATTGATATTGTATGGTTTAAATGGTGCGGAGGATGTCAACACTTTAGCAATAAGCCAGGCCCAGGAGCCTGTCGGACTTAGCTGTTTTGGAGCAAAACTCATGAGATCATAACCCCTCTCGCTAAAGGGGAAGCATGGATCAGCCTTCTGCTTTTGGCTGGCGCTCGAGTAGTTGGCGAACAGCCAGTTTTGGATCCTGTCCCTGGTGCAGTACTGCATATACCTGGTCGGTGATGGGCATGCTTACCCCGAGGGCCTTTGCGCGGTGATAAAGTTCCCGCGTAGTCTGATAGCCTTCAACTTCCTGGCCGATCGCTTTGACAACCTGCTGTATGGACTCACCACGGCCGATGCCAAGCCCCAGGCGCCGGTTACGGGATTGGTCATCAGTACAGGTCAGGATCAAATCGCCCATACCGGCAAGCCCCATAAACGTTTCGGTTTTTCCGCCAAGTTTTGCTCCCAGGCGACTTAACTCGGCCAGGCCACGCGTTATCAGGGCGGCACGCGCATTGGCGCCAAACCCCAGTCCATCACTTATTCCAGCCGCAACGGCCATGACATTTTTTACCGCACCGCCGATCTGCGCCCCGACAAGGTCGGTATTCGGGTAAACACGTGTGCTCGGGCTACGGAACCACTGTGCCAGTTTTTCTGCCTCGTCAGTTTGTTCGCAGGCGAGCACCAGTGCCGTGGGCAATCCTACCGCCGTTTCTCTGGCAAAACTGGGCCCGGTAATGAGCGCACGCGTCACATGCTCTCCAAACACCTCATGTGCTACATCGCCAAGCAAATCTCCTGAATTCGGATCAAACCCCTTGGTTCCCCAGATTAGTGATTCCGGCGCAAGCGAGACGTTAGAATCTGCGCGGACGGAATGTAGCTTCTCCAGCGTCTCACGAAACGCATGACTGGGAACGACAAGCAGGTAATGCGCGTAATGGGCAATACTACTCAGATCGGTTGAAGCGGCAAGACTTAGAGACTCGGGAAAGCTGATACCCGGTAAAAACCTTTCATTGCTGCGCGACGACGCCATCGCTGTAAGCTGAGCTTCATTTCGTGCCCATAATGTGACCTGGCGACCGGCGTGAGCCAGCAAAATGGCCAGCGCTGTGCCCCACGAGCCGGCACCTAGTACGGCGATCGGGGGGGTGTTCATTCTGATGCTAGCCTGTATGAAGTTTTAGCCAATTAGTTGATACTGTCCGAAGTCGGAGTCTGGCTGGCCTGCTGTTCTTTTTGACGGTTCTGCTGATATAGAGCCTCGAAATTGACCGGGTTGATCAGCAACTGGGGGAAACCGCCTTTGGCAACCAGATCTGCGATGGTCTCACGCGCAAAGGGCAACAGGATATTGGCGCAGGCAATTTCCTTAACCATAATCAGCCTGGCAGCATCCTCACACTGGATTTCAAAAATTCCAGCCTGGTGAACCTCTACCAGAAACAGCGTTTCATCTTCTACCTTTGAGGTTGCCGTAATTTGCAATACCACTTCATGATATTGATTTTCCAGTAATTTATGATGCAGCATCAGTTGCAGGTCAATTGCTGGTTTTACCTGCCCACGGGTAAATATCTCGGGGGAACCGGGTGATTCAAAAGAGACATCTTTGAGAAAGATCTTTCTGGGTTCCAGGCTAATCTCTTCGGTTTTGGTTTCAGTACTCATGGTGTGTGCCGTGCCCTAAATTGGTTCGTAATATTGCTATGCTTTTTTACTCATAGGCAGGTTTTCTTTCTGCCAGGCTGCGTTGCCGCCGCTTAGGATATAAATATCTTTAAACCCCAGCTTACTCAGTTTTTTCGCGGCACTTTTTGAGCGGTTGCCACTCCTACAGGAGATAATCACGGGTTTTTCTTTTGATTTGGCCAACTTTTTTTCCGCCTCAGCTACGAGGCTTGGCAAGGGCAGATTTATAGCATCCGGAATATGTCCTTCACCAAATTCCTTGTCTGTGCAGACGTCGAGCACCACGGCAGATTCGTGGTTTACAAGTTGGGTAACGCGCAATGGGCCGACAGGTTTTATACCGGACAGTTTGAGCAAATAGGGCTCAAGAAACAGCAGTGCCAGGATAAAAACCAGCGTAAGTACTAAATGCCAGTTCTGGCTAAGGAATTCGATATCCACGGAAATAGTCCAACAATTAAATAGTTAATTTGAGAGGATAAGCTGCATTTTCCGGTTTTAACGCTTAAACCGGCGACATGGACAGCTGCGCCAAGGCCGCGGATTATAGCAATGCTCGCAGCAAATACCTTGAAAATATGC
>JAAELZ010000069.1 GCA_024226105.1 Pseudomonadota bacterium
CCACTTTCACTCTATGGGTGAAGGACGCTACAGGGTATATTGCACTCCTATGGCGGCGCATGGCCGCGTTGTAACTACTTGAAAGCGAATGACCATTCCGCGCAGTTATGCCTTGCCCTACACCACCACAGAAGCACCCTATACCCTGTCCAACTGAGGATTCTAGGTTTAATAAAGGGGGAAGTTGCACGCTTGTATTTTCGAGCCAAACCTTAACCCTGATTTTCTCAGAAAATTTCTACTTTTTCTATGTGATTCATGCACTTATTCATCTCTCATAGCGGTCACCTTAGGATTTTGGGTTAACCATGAAAGCTTTTATCGAAGGTCTGCCCAAGGCTGAACTGCACCTGCATATTGAAGGCACATTCGAGCCTGAGCTGATGTTTGACATTGCGGCTCGCAACGGCATCCAACTGCCCTACGCCTCAGTTGAAGCCCTGCGCAAGGCATATGACTTCAGTGAATTGCAGGACTTCCTGGATATCTACTATCAGGGTATGAATGTACTGCTTACCGAGCAGGATTATTTTGATCTCACCTGGGCGTATCTAAATAAAGTAAATGCAGATAAGGTGCGCCATGTCGAAATATTCTTCGACCCCCAGGGCCATACCTCCCGGGGTGTGAAATTTGCTACCGTTATACACGGCATCCATCGCGCGCTGCAACGGGCGCAGATCGAATTTGATCTTTCCTCAAAAGTAATCATGTGCTTTTTGCGGCATCTGGACGAAGCCGATGCCATAAATACACTGGAAGAAGCCGCTGAATTCAAACACCTGATCGCAGGCGTAGGCCTGGATTCATCCGAACGCGGTAACCCTCCAAAAAAATTCACGCGAGTTTTTGAACTGGCGCGCCAGCAGGGATATCACATCGTCGCCCACGCAGGTGAAGAAGGCCCGCCAGACTATATAAATCAAGCGCTGGATATACTCAAAGTTGAACGCATTGATCACGGCAATACCGCTATGCGGGATACCAGCCTGGTCGAGCGCCTGGTCGCTGAGCAAATTCCGCTGACGGTTTGCCCATTGTCTAATCTCAAACTATGCGTGGTTGAAAATCTGAACCAGCACCCGCTCCGCGAGATGCTGGACAGGGGGTTGTGCGCGACGATTAACTCAGACGACCCCGCGTATTTCGGTGGTTATATGAACGATAACTTTTTTGCCGTTGAAGCGGCGCTATCGCTTGGTAAACAGCGCCTGGCAAAACTGGCGCGCAATAGTTTTGAGGCAGCGTTTATCGGAGAGACAAGGAAACAGGCGTTGCTGGCAGAACTGGATACCTATTTGGCGAGTGCCTGAGCCCGACAACTCTCCCCTAAAGAAAACTCGATGTAGGGTGCGATAAGCGTAGCGCATCCACCTAGCAACGAAACAGGTTCCAGGTATATGCAGGCACCTACAAATGCGCCTTAATCACCTCATAAATCTCCGGCCGGTGCAGCTTAATTTCATCCTTACTCAGGCCCTCCAGCGAATGCGGGTATTTAAGCCAGTCTTCGGTTTCATGCAAATAGTAATCCGGCGCATGATCAAGCTGATTGCGTTCAGGCTTGAAATACGGGACCGCCACGCGAATGTCATGCGGTGTGTTGAGCCGTGCACGAGTTTTAATATGGTTAACGATCGCCTCCACTGACCGCCCGGTATCAAACACATCATCGACAATCAACAAGCTGTCTTCGTGTGTCATATTTTTTATCAGATAACTCAGGCCGAACACCTTAATTTCACGCGCCTGATTGTCGATCCCTGAATAGGACGCGGTACGAATCGCGATGTGATCTGTGTGTATTCCATGGTATGCAAGGTATTCCTGTACGGCAATGCCCATCGGCACGCCCCCCCGCCAGACGGCAATCATAAACGTCGGACGAAACCCGCTGTTGACGATTTTTTCCGCCAGGCGAAACGAATCTTCAAGCAATTCCTGGGCATCAAGATAAACTTTATTTACTTGTGTACTCATAACTAACATCTTTATTATTCTTAGCGTATGATCACTCTATCGAACTGAATGTACAAGGACAATATGAAAAAGCTTTTCCTGGACGAACAGCAGCTGCTGCTTGATTCATTTAAACTGGGCATACAGGTCGTTGAAAGCCATTTCCGGCCGACCTTCATTGTCGGCCTGTGGCGTGGAGGCAGCACGGTTGGTATCTATGTGCAGGAATGCCTGCAAACGCTCGGCATCGAAACCGATCATATCGCGATTCGCACGTCCTATCGTGGCGAACCGAGTTACGAGGCGATGGTATCCGAGCCGAATTCACAAATTCGTGTACACGGAACCGAGTATTTACTTGAAAACTTGAACGCCGACGATGGCCTGTTGATCGTTGATGACGTATTCAGTACCGGGCTCAGCATACAGGCGGTCATTGCGCATCTCAAAAAACGCCTGAGACGCAATTTCCCGAGCCAGGTCAAGGTCGCAACCCTGTATCAGCGTCCCTCCTACCAGAAAACCGATAGTGCGCCGGATTATTGCCTGCACACCACCACCGACTGGCTGGTATTTCCCTATGAGATGAGTGGCTTGACACCACAGGAAATCCGTCAGTACAAACCGTACCTGGGCAAATTAATCAATAATTAGTCTATTTCGGTGTAATCATTGCTACAATGGTTTGTAACTGGCGCTGGCCCCTGCTTTTAAGCCCGTCAACCAAACCCCACAAGGAGCAAATCATGAAACTGTTGCGCTGGATACCCCTGCTGATACTACCCCTGGTCGGCTGCCAGTCGTCCCCCATGAGTTATAAGACTCCTTTTGATAACCCATTCAATCTCCTGCCTCCGGGGACGATAATCGAATTACATCAAAGCCTGACATTTTCCCCCGGAAACAGCCGAAGTAACGTTCAGAACGGTAAAGCAATTGCTCAGGGCAGATATAGCCGCTTTCAACCCATGTGCCAGTTCTACCTGTATGAATCGAAGGAGGCAATGAAGGTGAGTAGAAGTATTGAACCTGACCGCTTTACTGTCATTCAAGTCAGTCAAAACATCGACTACGTACTCACTGAACCGATCGAGGTAGCCTATGTCAGTATTGGTTTCGGGGGGCCCAGGTATCTTTACGACCCTTTTGATGATGTCGGTACACGAACCATGAAAACCACGATGCGGCTACGCTCTGAAAAACAGCCGCAGGTACACGAATTACGATGCAGTCGGGATGATGATCCTTATCTGAGAAATTTCGTCACCATAAACGAGATGATCAAAACGCTGGGCGAGGTAGCAACCATACATCTGCCCGTAGTATCGCAGTAGAATCAAGGGAAAAACACGCTTAACCCGAACAGCACAAAATTAAGCAGTTCTGTTATTGTGAGAAGCGGAACGGCGTGACAATCTAAAGGCTCGAAGCACGCTGTTATACATGAAATACCACGAGTATTTAAATTGCCGCGTTGCGTTCGATGACCGCAACCTGGCGCTGTTCCCTAACCCCCTATTTCCTGCTTTTTCCAGACACGCAGGCTCAGCGGCCAGTTAACGCTACGCTCCAGGCTCGTGTCACCCCATGCTTTTATAAACCCATCCATTTTTGCCTCAAGCGGATCAACACCACGCTCTTTCTGATAGCGCTTGAAGGCTGACCAGGTACGCAAATAGCCTAAAAGTTGAGGCAGCTTCCATTCGGCGGTCATTTTGAACGAAGGGGGAGATAATTCGTCAAACGGAAACCGTATGCCGGCATAAGCATTTTCCACCATGACCCGCTCTTCCGGCCAGTAGTCACCCAGTACCGACTCATACAAATGGTTAACTTGCCGATCTATCCCGGTTTGCACATGCAGCAAATTGTATGTCCATACGGCCAGAATTCCACCCGGCTTCAAGACCCGGTCTGCTTCCAGCGCAAAGGCCGGGATATCAAACCAGTGCAGGGCCTGTGCAACCGTGATCAAATCAATTGAACCGGTCTCTATCCCGCTTCGTTCCGCACTCGCCACCCGATAGCAAATACCCGCCTGCTCACTGGCGTTTTCAATTTGTGCAATGCTGGCATCGGTCGCAATTACATTCGAGAAATACCGGGCTAAGTTAGCTGCCGACTGCCCAGACCCGGTTGCGCAATCCCAGCCAATACCACATTCATCAGAAATAGATGCCAGATAAGAATACAATTCAGCCGGATACAGGGGGCGATATTGCCTGTAATCGCTGGAAGCATCAGAAAAGTGATCTTTGAATTCGCCCGTCACGCTACCCCTGCTTGTTCTGAAAAAACTGTTTCAAACCAGCGATATCAGCAGTTTCAATCAGCTCAACGCCCATTTGGCTATAGCGAAGAGCAATTTCGGTATCTACAATATCATACAACATCCAGCGCGCAAACTCCGGCCAGGGCGCCTGCCCCTCCGGGATCAGCTCATAATCCGTCATCAGATAATCAGGCTTCAAAATAGCGGCCTGCGCGCGGCGGGCCTCATCATATTCTTCGAATACCCAACCGGTTCTGAGTGCGCTATGCTGTTGCGTATACTCAATTGCAGACGCTGAAAATGAAATCAGCACACATTGCGCCTGATACGGTTCCAGCTGTTTTATAAGTGCATCCATCACCCGCTCCAGGCCCCAATGCTCAAGGCTCTCCCTTTTTATTTCTACCAGTGCAGTGGCCTTTGGATATAACGCAGTTAACTCAAGTATTTCACCCAACATTAAGACATTGAGCGGATTAAACGCGTCGCCGAAACGCTGCGGATGATGCACACTTAAACGCTGGCATTTTTCTGTGTCGGCACTAAAAACAGATTGTTTTACCCCTGAGGTCCGCTGGAAATCCGCATCGTGAATCACGATGAATTCCTGATCCGCATTCATCTGCAAATCAAACTCGATGAAATCTGCACCGGCCTCCAGAGCCGCGTGCAGAGCAGGCCATGTATTTTCCGGGTATCGCAACATGAATCCGCGATGTGCAACCAGAAGCTGTGCGCGGGTTGTGCTAGTGTTTGACAAAATCCATTATCCAGTCAACAAACAGGGCGTTGTCCGGTTGTTTATCCAGGGACGCCATGCCGGATTCAATGCACTCAGCGGGGATGATGGCCCTACGGTCATTCATCAGGGTTCGCGAATACGCATTCTTCCATTCAGGATGGCCCTGGATACTGAGAAAATGCTGTCCCCACTGTACGACAAAAAAGGGGCAAAAATCACTCTTTGCGATAATTTTGGTTTCGCCATCCAGTTGCAAAACCTGATCCTGATGGCTAACCAGTATATTAAGTTCAGCGGGCGGCGGTTTCATCCACGAGGGTTTGTTAACGATATCATTTCGAGCAATACCTATCCCCCAACCTCCGGCCGCTTTTTCAACTACCCCCCCTCTCGCCAGGGCGATAATTTGATGGCCAAAACAAATGCCAATCAGTTTTTTGCGATGCCCATCCAGCTGTTGCACAAAGGCGATGAGTTTTTCTACCCATTCCAGGTCGTCGTAAGCCGAGGCCTTGCTGCCCGTGGTAATGTAAAAATCGTAGGCGTGAATGTCCTGCGGATACTGCCCCTGCTGGCAATCGAAAGTTTCAAATTCCAGCACCTCATCCACGCCATCGAACATGGATTGCACCATGGCAGGATAGTTACCGAATTCGGGCTGGAATTTCTCCAGCACGTTATCGCATTGTAGCAGCGCTACTTTCATAATATTAGTTCGACCACTGCTTAAAAAAGAGTCACCGGATTAATGCGAAAACAGGGTGGCGTGGCAATCTATAGAAAGAACGGTACCCTGTAGATTGCCGCGCTGCGCTCGCAATGACGCGTAATTGATGGTTTTCCTTAGCGACATTTGAACCTGGCTACAGGTCGCCTTTCACCGCATTGACGAATACTTGCTGGTATTGTCCGGCGTTAAAACTGATCGGGTTGCCTCCCGCGGAAGGATCTTCGACCGCCATTTTGCCAACCGTTTCAGCCTGTGTTTCGTCAATGCCGATACCCGCCAGCGTATGCGGAATGCCAAGCTGCTCGCGCAAGGCCAGCACCCAAGCCATAAATCCATCAAAGCCGGTCTCGGCCAGCCCCATGTAACGGGTCAGACGATCTAAACGTTGCTCGATTTCATTCCGGTTGGCTTTTAATACGTAAGGCATCAGGATGGCATTGAGCATACCGTGGTGCGCGTCATACAGAGCGCCCAGCGGATGCGCAAGTGCGTGCATGCCGCCGAGACCTTTCTGGAAAGCGGTTGCGCCCATACTTGAACAGACCAGCATCTGCGTGCGTGCCTCGATATCACTGCCATCGGCAACCGCGCGCGGCAGGAATTCCTGCACCAGCCGAATACCTTCGACCGCAATACCTTCTGCCATGGGATGATAGAATGGTGAACACAGCGCTTCAAGATTGTGCGATAGTGCGTCCATACCGGTTGCTGCGGTAATCGGGCCCGGCAGGCCAACGGTTAACTCAGGGTCGAGTATCACCACCGCCGGTAACATATCCGGATGAAAAATGATTTTCTTGATATGATTGCTGGCATCCGTAATTACCGATGCACGCCCCACTTCGGAACCAGTACCTGCAGTGGTCGGTACCGCCACTACCGGCGCCATGCCATCGGCATTCACCCGCAGCCAGTTATCACCCACATCTTCAAAATCCCATACCGGACGATCCTGGCCCACCATCAATGCGACCGCCTTGGCGGCATCCAGTGCAGACCCGCCACCAAAAGCGATCACCCCGTCATGCTTGTGCTCGCGATAATGCGCCGTACCATCGTCCACATTCTCGCCGGTAGGGTTCGCCTTGATCCCTGAAAACAGGCCACAGCGTAAACCGGACTGATTCAGGTTATCCACCACAGCCTTAACCATCGGCAAGGCGGCCAGGCCTGGATCGGTAATGAGCAGGGGCGATTGCATGCCCATCGATTCACATAAACCGGCCAGTTCTTTGATGCGACCGGCACCCACTTTTACATTGGTAGGATAGTTCCAGTTAGCGGAATATGTCATTTTTCTAAACGCTCTTTTTAATGTGGAAAGACTTGGGCCGGGTCACCGATTCGTATCCCAATACCGATAGCGTACAACCGTGCCCCGAGTTTTTAATGCCCGTCCAGGCCAGATCCGGATCCAGGTAGTCGCAGCGATTAACAAAAAAAGTGCCGGTCTCGACCTGCTGACCCAGTTCAACACCTTTATCAATATCACGGGTAAAGATCGAGGCCGTCAGGCCGTACTCGCTGTCGTTCATCAGTTCAATTGCCTGCTCGTCGGAGCTGACTTTCTGAATGCCGACAACCGGCCCGAAGCTCTCTTCGGTCATCACGCGCATCGTATGGTCTACGTTGCTCAGCAATTGAGGCGCAAGGTAAGCGCTGCCGGGTTCGTCTTCAGCGAAATCGTCTCCCGCGATATGCGCCGTTGCACCCTGGCTAATCGCTTCTGTGGTTTGTCCGCGCACAAAATCGGCGGCACTGGCGCGAACCACCGGGCCCATCGAGGTATCCGGATCATCAGAGCGCCCCAGTTTCAGGGCTTTCACCCATTTTGTGGCTTGCTTAACGAATTCATCGTGAATCGATTCGTGCACATAAATACGTTCAATGCCGCAACAGGATTGCCCGGAATTGTAAAACGCTCCGTCCATTGTGGTATCTACGGCATTTGCTATGTCTGCATCCGCCCGTATATAGGCAGGGTCTTTTCCACCGAGTTCCAGCCCGATACCGATAAACCGGCCGGCCGCTGCTTTCTCAACCATTTCTCCGCCCGGCACGGAACCGGTAAAGGCGACGTGACTGATTCGCTCATCTTTAATCACGGCCTCGGTATCGGCATGATTCAAATGCAAATACTGAAATACGCCTTCAGGCAGACCGCCGGCAACGAAGGCCTCAAACAGGCGCTCAGCGCATAACGGCGTTTGCGCAGAGTGCTTCAAAATAACCGAATTACCGGCCAGGATCGCCGGCATGATCGCATTGATTGCGGTTAAATACGGGTAGTTCCAGGGCGCAATAACAAACATGACGCCCAGTGCTTCACGTTGAATCCAGCGTTCAAACCCTTCTTTTTCATCCAGCTTCACAGGCGCCAGCCCGGCATCAGCCAGCTCAATCATCTTACGTGCGCGCTCTTCCATGCCCGCTACTTCACCCGCTGCGGACGCAATGGGGCGACCCATCTGCCAGCAAATTTCTTCGGCAATCGCCACCTTTTTTGCAACAAAGGCATCCACCATCGCAGTACATCGCTTTTTACGTTCTTCCAGCGGAACATTCTTCCAGCTTTTTTGTGCAAGCTGTGCGCGATTGAGTGCGCTATTGATGTCGTCTGCTGTTGCGTAATCACGTTCTACGTAGACAGAATCGTCGATAGGGCTGATGGTTTTCAATTGATTGCTCATGGCTAAATCTCAAATAAAGTAAGCTAGAAAAGCGCAGCGCATCCATTTAAAGGTACGGTGCAATGGTGGATGTGCTGCGCTTATCCACCCTACGCTAAAGACGTTTAATAATGCGCCAAATATGCGCCTAAATGAGCTGTAGAACAAGATGCGTAAACACGAAATTCCTAATTAGATAATCTCGAAATATCGATCCATTTCCCAGTCCGTGATGTGCTTGCGGAACTCTCTTTCTTCCCACTCACGTGACGCCGCAAAATGCTCAACAAACTGATCGCCGAACAA